>JBNMPQ010000023.1:0-17848 GCA_051276935.1 Oleispira sp.
TCCATAAACGGACCGGCTTTACTGGTTGGCATAATAAACGACAACTGCAAACCTAACGCTTCCGTTAAATAGTTAATCACTTCTTTCGAGCGTGTTTCATCCATTTTCGAGAAAGCTTCATCCACTAAAACAGTACGTAAATGAGTATCACCTTCATTAAAACGGAAGGCGGAGGTAATCGCCGCACTTCGAATGATGTAGGCTGGAGTTTCTAACTGACCACCCGAACCCGTACCGTATTGGCTTAACGCAATAGGCTCTTTATTTAGTGGCTGCTTATAAATTTCATAAGCACGGTAGTTACGATAATCAGAAATGCGCTCAAGCTCTCGCATCGCTTTCACTTCGTCTTCATCAAGTAACATCCCCATTAACTGATCACGTACACGCTGAGAATTTTTGCTCAAACCCGCATCAAATAACGTTGCGCCATCACCCAAGCTCGGAGATTTAATGACTTCATCAAAGAATTGAAAGTATTCTTTGTATTCAGGAACCCATTCCCAATCAAACCAATAGCATTCTTGGTCTGCACCAAACTTATGATGCGCGAGCTCTTTATTTAATCCTTCTAATACACGCTTACCGTCATTAATTGACTGATAAATCGAGTGGCACAAATTGGTTACAAAGGCGTTATTGAAACTGTCTTTTAAACTGGTTAATTTATCTTGTTTTTCTACCAATATATTATTACGCAATCGGTTATGAACACGATCTACTTCACGTTGTAAACCACAGACGTCTTTAAAGAAAGGGACGCCATGTTCTTCGCGATAATTAGGATCATAAACAATCGCATCAATCGTCTGGCATGTTTGATTATGCTCTGCGATATTACGCTCAATTTCATGAACCTTTGCATTCATTTCGCTGTACACAGATTTACGATGGTTTTCAATCGAATCTGCAGGACTACTGTCCGCTTCAGCATCCGCTTCTTTGAGGCGTGCTTCGGAATCAAACTCAGGCCAAACACTCACAATTTTACGTAAGTTATCTTCTTTGCCATCGGCAACATAAGACGTCTCTTCTTGCTGATCGCTGAGTTTTTTACACAAACGCTCGCTGTCTTTTAACTGCTGCTGTATTCGTCCTGTTGAGCCATCCAACAGCTGTATTTGCTGATCAAGTTCATCGCCCTTGGTCTTTAACAGTGCAAACTCTTCTTCTAGTGCTGAGAAGTCAGAGAGATCGACCTTATCTAATGCAGCTTCCGCTTGCTGTATTTGATAATGAGTGTCTAAAATATCTTTAATTGAATTAGCAAAGACTACATGGCGTAAATTATTCACCGCCAATAAAATATTTTGTACTTGCTTAGCACTGATTTGTGCGTCATTCGCTTGATCGATCAAGCTGCCCAATTCAGATTGCTTCGCCGCCAATGCGCGCTCACGAGCACCTTGACCAAAGACCAGTTCGGCATCATTTAAATCACAGCGATAAATCGAATAGGCACCACTCCCCAAACCTTCCTTCGTTACGCCACGTCGCGTTTGACGTAAAGCCGTCACGTCTCGAACTTGTTCAACTGAACCATAGCTCGCTTGTAAGTAATGACGCGCCGTCGCATGATCAAATGACATCACATTAATAATGGAATTATCTGATAGCTTCATGCGGTCACAATCTTTTTTCGCCTTACTGCCTTGCACGACTCGCGCACGGCTACCACCTTGAATTGAACGTACTATGCGAGCGGCTTCGGCTTCAAACTCAGATTCAACGATAATACTAAAACGTGCACCACCGATATACCCTTCGATGGCGTTTTGCCAATCTGGATCTGTAATTTCAACGTAATCAGCCAAGACACAAGGTTCGGCTTGTGGGCATTCACGACGAATCGTCTCTAACGCAATGCGCACAAAATGAGGATAGTTGAGCTCTCTCGCTTCCAAGCTATCAATATCGTTTTGCTTTTGAGATATTTGACGCTGAACTTGCTGAAGTTTTTGTTCACGACGGTCCACCAACTTAGCCAGCTGATCACGCAATGGGATACCTGAACTTTCTAGCTCACCACTGAACCAGCGCTCACGCCATTGGTTCATTAATTGCTGATTTTGCTGAGCCGTTTCTAAATGCGCCTCTAATGGACTAAGGTCTACCCAGTCTTTACCCAGTAATTTAGGGAAATCGACAGCGCCATCACTTGCAATAGAGGCAACATTTTTAGCCATTTCGATCAGTTTACGCTGGCCTAAAGACGGCAAATCAACCGAAATAGTCGATTTTTGTAATGACTTATAAAGGGATTCAGTTGCCTGCAAAGAAAACTGCGCTGCCTTATCTTGTTCTAATAGCAACATAGCCTGCTGTTGCAGCTGCGCTTTACCAGCTTCAACTTTTTGCTCACACTGATCTTTATCTTGCAGTGCATCAATACCTAAACGCTGAGCTTCCATCGCGATAAGCTGTTCGCGTAATTGACTGCGTCGATCTTGAGACTGCTCACGGTCTTGCTCTGCGCCGGATAAATCATCACGTAAATGCTGCTGCTTCTCTTTGGCTTTTAAATAAATCTGTTGGTCATTTAAAAAACGGCTTTTCGCTGCCGTGTATTCAAGTACGTTATAATCGATCCACTGATCAATATACGTTTTTGCTGTCAGCTTTGTTGAACTTAAAACATTAATCGTCTCTTGCAGACGCTTGGCATCAGATTCCATTGAATAAATGGTTTTCATCAAGTCTGATACTGAGCGAATAGCATCACCCAAATCTTTCTTTTCTAAAATTTCATTGGCAACAAATCCGTTAATACTCTTAACCGGTTTATAAGCCATAAAGCGAGAAAAAGTACGTGCGGCGTTCATAGCCTCACGTTCAGAAACCGCATCATGACGGCCTCGTAGCGCTCCATATAAACGACGAAGGTATTGCTTTTTAGTATCATATTTCTCGATATTATTAGCGTTCATTCGACTTTTAAAATGGTTATTAATTTTATCTAACCCAATAACCTGACGCTTGCCTTCTAGATCTTCTTGTAAAAAATCAGAGAGGGTTAATTGCTCACCGGCAATGATATAAAACTGTAAATCATTTTGACGGGCAGTGGTTTGGTTCCCCGATTTTTCAATTGAAGCACTGATACCAATAACCGCTGTAAAAGCCTCACCCGACTCACCTTCCGTTGGATGATAAATTGCTGCCAGATAACCTACCGCACCATTAGGACGTGCATAACTGCCATCATCACAGCCTAATACATACGAAGCCAAAGTACGGACGTTTTTACCACGACCACGCTGAGTTGCTTCGTCTTGACCTGGGTTGTAATGGAACAATGTATCGTGAGCTGCCGTCATCACGGTTTGAATCGCATCAGCGGCTGTCGTCTTACCCGAGCCGTTACCACCGGATAATAAATTGATGGGACCAAAATCAAATTCTAACGCGGGAATATTTCCCCAGTTTACGTATACAAATTTCTTTAAAAACACACTCTATTCCTTATTCCGCAAACAAGCTGTTTGTCTTACTTTCTGAATCACTGTTAGGCTTTTTTTCAGCCTTATCTTCAGCAACCGCTTCTTCTGGTCTCTCTTTACTGACAGCCTGTGCTTCTTCTGATGATCCTGTGTCTTCTGACTCAGAGCCGGTATCACTAATCACTGCATCATCTTGAGTGCTTTCATCTGCAGCATCTTCATCTGAAAATTCATTTTCTGAAGTGCCTTTAACAGAATTTTTCTCATTTTCAATCAAGTCAGCTAATACTTGTTCGTTCACGTAACTCATGATCATAGGACGAATACGCATCCACATATCACCATCATCTAATCGATCTTCGTTAGCGATTTGTATCAAACGTAATTGCTTTAAACGACGGAAGAGCTGCTTACGTTCTGTCATATTTTCCGGCAAAGTACGTTTTAATAAGTTCATAATCGCGATACTTAACGACTCTAGCGAGACCATCACACAGCCTTGCTCATCGACCTGACCTTCACGTAACGCTTTATCGTATTGAGCACGCAATACCAAAATAAGTGCAACTTCATTTTGGTTTAAGCGCATGCGCAAGCCTGGGCTTTGAATGGCGTTGGGCTCATCTTGTACACCAGGAATTTGAGCACCTGGTGGGTATAATCGAATAAACTGAAAACGTTTATCATGTTGAACTCGAACCCCAATCAATTCTAGGTAATCAGAAACAATTTCTTCTAGACGTAAATAGCGATCGTATAATTGTTGTTCGACCTGACTCTCATCACGACAAATCACACCATAATCTAATAATCGAATTAATAACTCAGATAGCTCACGACGATCTAAGCCATGTTTTTCTAATTTTTGCTCAATAAAATGCAGCATGATTTTTCTCTCTTCTATTGAGCGCTATGATTGAACACTTGACGGAACACGAGGCTCTGTAATAGTTTCGTTTGGGCGGCTAGTGTGAATAATTTCCACCGTAAAGTGGTCTTTTTGGCTAAAGTATTGTGGCGCAACCGAAGCATTTTTTAGTTCATCTTTTTCGGTACCTTGATACATCATCACAAACTCAAAGTCTGATGACAAGCTACTGGTTGACGCTAAACCAATTGCATTCGCTACCGCTAAAAAGTCTTTTG
Source organism: Oleispira sp. (assembly GCA_051276935.1). Taxonomy (GTDB): domain Bacteria; phylum Pseudomonadota; class Gammaproteobacteria; order Pseudomonadales; family Oceanobacteraceae; genus Oleispira. The sequence goes on from JBNMPQ010000023.1 coordinate 4,587, forward strand.
CGGTATCAATCGGTAGGTCTTTGGTTGAAATTACACCCCCTGCCATCAAATGCTTCTGCATGTATAATCTTAAAGAATTATTATTAATGAAGAAGGCTTGGTCTAATACCTGCTGCACATAAATATCCTTGCGCGCATCCATATCAAACGCTTCATTACCTTCATCCAGATCGGCTTCGATGATCCGGCGCTTACGCGGTGGCGCTAAACGAACTTGTGCAGGGTCTACCAAGGTGACTTCAGGGACGCTCATTAACTGACCTGCGGCCATGAGTTGCGCATCCTGTTTTTCAGGGGTTAGTGCAGATAATTGTTTGCACACGCTCAATACATCATTGTGCTGCTGCGACGCGAGATAACTCATTTGACGAATAATAATATCCGCACGTTTAGTGAATCCTTGCAGGGCTTTACGCAACGCTGGCAGCATGACATCACTGGCATTTCGAATACGTTGATCGATACCATCAAGAATGGTCCATAATACAGAAGTGCCAGGTTGTATTAATTCGGGTAATAACTCGCGTAAACGTCCTTCTGCTTTCGCTTTATACGCTTTGTTCTTATTACGGACTTGCTCCAATAATTCACTGATTCGGTCTCGATGCTTTTCAACGTTATCCGCTGATAGTCTTACCGATAGATCAGGTTGGAAACGCTTTTCCATGAAGTCAAAGAACTCTTCACTTGCACGCTGTACCAGCATTTGATCATCCATTTCTCGAACCAAATCACGCTTACGCTCTTCCAGTTCAGAAATAACATCGGTAAAATCACTGATAATGCGTTCTGAGTATTCAAAAGCATCTAATAGATCATAGACTTCCCCACGCTCTAAAAAAGCTTCTAAGGAATTACGCGTATTTCGAGTATTTCGATGACGAGTCCGCGCGGAAGCACGACTTTCTGAAATAAAGGGATCAACAAACTGACGACCAAAACGACTAAAAGCAAAGGTACTCTGAAGCGTCGCTTCATCGACCTGCTTTTCCATCCAGCCAAATTCTATTAACTGATTCAATACCCAGCCTGCTTGTTCGCGGCTATTGCGGAAACGGCTGTCTTTAGCGCTGTCTTTACTAGAAGCCTTCACTGGCTCGTCGCTATCATCACCATCAGCGAGTATCGGAGCACGCACTAACGCTTCCTGGAAGATTTCGATCACAACATCGCGCTGTAAAGCCTGACCATAGTCAGCACTGCTACTACTATACAGACGCTGGTAGAGTTCTTTTAGACACTCCAATACCTGGGCGCGGTATTTGCTCGTTAAAGGTCGGAAAAACTGTACCCGCTCTTGATCAAAAAACATATACGATATATTGCCAGTTAAATTCGAATCACCTAGGTTAATCAAAGCAGCAGCTCAAGGCTAGTATTGCTTTATAGGGATTTGATATTTGTCACGCATAAGACGACTAAAGCAGTATTTAGTGGATAGTGGAATACTACACATAATGTTACGATGGCCAAAATTCATACACATTGGCAAAGGATTGGCATGTTTGGTCGTATCTTCGGTATTTTTGGGCTATTTCTTCTTTTAAGTATGCCTAACGCTCATGCTGCTAACTTCACGCTAAATACTCCAGGTAATCATGAACTTGGCCAAAGCATAGAATATTGGCAAGATAACTCAGAACCCACGTCTTTAGAAAAAATAAGCCAACAGAATTCATGGCAACCTGTTCTAAGTGATAACATTAATTTGGGGTTTAGCACATCATCCTATTGGTTTAAAACCGTTATCAACAACCAACAAACTCAGTTAGATTGGTTTATTCTCATTACCTATCCACCACTCGACTACATTAATGCATACATTTGCAGTCATGAAATTATTACCGATGCAAAAAAACAGTGCCAAGTGACCAGTGTGGGTGACAGACTCCCTTTTGAGAAAAGAGAACGCTTTAACCCTAACTATGTCATTCCAGTATTATTGGCTGAGGGAAATAATTATATCTATATAGAAGTACTCACTGAAGGCTCTTATCAGCTACCTATTTCTTTGATGGATAAACAAACACTTGATAACTATTTAGCCGTTAATGATTTTTTACGTGGCGGCTATCTGACATTGATGCTTGCAATGATGCTGTACAATCTTTTTATATACTTTATGACACGCTCCGTGACCTATTTACTTTACAGTGGTTTTGTATTCACATTTGCGTTATTCCACATGTCATACGAAGGTTCTGGCTATCAATTTTTATGGCCTCAATCACCCATATTTAATCAATACGCAATGCCAATCGCTTTTGCGATGAATCAAATATTCACTATTTTATTTGTTGTTAAATTTCTGAACCTAAAACATGTTAACCGCTCAAATTATTATTATTTTACAGTTTTGCTGGGGTTCGCAACGTTTAGCTTATTTCTTGTGCCTTTTACTCCTTATAAAATATTCATTCCCTTCCAAAATTTATTAAGCATTGTTATTACGTCTTCTGCTTTTTATCTCGGTTTAAAGTATTGGCGTCAAAATCGATCTGCTGCACGCCTATTTACCATTGCATGGGCATTCTTAATAACTGGAATCGTCACCGCTAATTTGCGTATATTGGGGATATTACCGAGTAACTTTTTTACTCAATATGGTTATCAAGTAGGATCTTTTATTGAAATAATTCTTTTATCTTTGGCATTGGGTGAACGAATTCAAAGACTGCAGATAAGCCGTATGCATGCAAAACAAGACCTAGTGCATGAGAAGCATGAAAAAATGCTAGCACTGCATCAGCTCATTGCCGGAGTAAACCATGAGATGAACACACCGATTGGGAATATAAGCTTATCAAATTCTTTTTTAGCTGATATCAATAATCAGCTTAAAAGCTGTGATGTAAAAACACTCAAGGAGTCAGAGCTCCTTAGTCAATTAGAACAACAATCAATGGCGATCAATACGATCAAATCTTCTACCGCTGCGCTGAGTGGTTTAACTGAAATTTTTAGAAACATTAATATTAATGAAGAAAACTATATTCAAGGTAGGTTTGATCTTATTGCTTTTATTAGCAATAAATTAGAGATATTAGAAGAAAAAATAGTTTACAAATTAAATATGCCCTCACAACTAATAATTAATTCTTACCCCAATGCTTTTGATCTTATCTTTGATCAATTATTAAGTAATAGCCAAGATCATTTTCCTGAATATAAAGACAAGCCATTAATCGTTTCGATTAACATTAAAAAATCAGAAGAAAGACTTATAATAACATTTTCAGATAATGGAAAGGGGTTATCAGTCAAGGAGTCAGAACGAATTTTTTTACCATTTTATACAACCTCAAGAGGAAGTAAGAAAAAACTAGGGCTGGGGATGTATCAGTTGAAAAACATCATTACTGACTTATTAAAAGGCTCAATTCAATCATCAACTTCAAAAGCAGGAGGACTAAAGCTGATAATTGAAATACCGATCAAAAAAGAGTCATGATATATTTATCATATCATTTGCAGTTTTTTCGACGTAATTCTCGTTTTATTTCATAATTAGCCAGGGCCTTTCGCATTTGCATTAAACCTTGACGCTGAGTACGCTTCCTAAATGCAAGATCCTCATTATCTTGGGCTTTTTGACACGCCAATTTATTTTTTTTGATCGCGGCCAATCGCTTTTTTCTCTTTTTATTTTTTTTCACCCACGCTTTATCTTCTTCATCTCTTATTGTTGCACGCTTGAGACGATCTCTTTCGAGTTCTTTTGCGATACCTTTGAGATTTTTTAATTCTTCATACTTAGGTGTGCTGGAAGAAGAAGCATTACTGTTATCTGAATGAGCATAGCCTGATGAGCCGTATATTTTTTCTGGACTGTCAGAAAATTGAAGGCGTCCCTGTGAATCAACCCATTGGTATATTTCACTTGAACTGTGCGGGCTGTATAAAAAGGCCCAACAAGCAGTTAATGATAAAACCTTAGATAGCTTACATAGCTTAAATGACATACATCCCTCATATATTTTCCACTAAAGCTTATATCACCATCCTAGTGACATAATTTGATACAACTTAGATAATAGCTAATCCCGAGCGCTGGTCACTCATTCTTTATTCGTATTTATTACTTAGCGAAAGTCAGTTACGATTAGCAGATATTTTTTGATTGTATTAATATTATAATAGATTACTAATGCTCAAAATAAAGCCAGATTGGGTCGCTATGATAGCGGTCGTTACAGTATCTCCTTTAGTTATTGCCACGGTAGACAGACTACTAGCGCTTTAGTTTAATAAAGAATTCCACCCCACTTTTGCAAGGAAGCAAAATGCCATTCGCGATTAAAATCACGACTATTGTTAATAAAACAAAGGTCGATTCATACTTGGTCGAAGTGACCAATAAAACAGTAATTACTAGTCCTAGATTAATTAGAGCCGCAATATTTTGGCGAGAAGCCGATTGCAGACCTCATATCGGAGCTTTCAGAAATATATCAGATCAAGGTATTGTAAGAGCGATTGAAGTGAATTCAAACACCGAAACTGACTTGGGCTTGGTTTCTTCATCCCTACTCGTTTAACACTTATTCACTGAAAAAAAGACTGAGCTGATTCTGCATGGCTTCGTTCAAATGGCAAGTCACGTACTTGCCATTTTTTTCGACACTGACCAAACCTGCATCCACTAATTCCTTTACATGGTGCGATACGGTCGGCGCACCTACACTCAACTTACCAATCAAGTCTGCAATACCACAGCCCGCTTCTGGCGCTGTAATACCAGAATGACGATGGGCAAGAACTTCTAAATAAATTTGTAACCGATTTGGGTTCGACAGCGCTTTAAACGCACGACTCAAGGTTTTCACATCAACTTTTTCGCTAGCAATCACCACGACAACCCACTCTCATGAAAACAATCATTCAGTGTAACCACATTCCATTGGAATTAATAGTTTGACAACTATCGAAGTGTATTTTAAGGTCTAGTTAGTTCGATACCTATCGAAATATAACATTATGTAACGTTGTAATCCAATACCAAGCCTATAAATATAACAACAGGACTCATCCATGAAACGTCTTAACGGTAAAACTGCACTCATTACGGGGGCTTCAAGTGGCATCGGCGAAACGATGGCAAGACAGCTAGCCGCTTTATCTTGCCCACTGATATTGGTTGCCCGCCGAACAGCGCGCCTTGAAAGCTTAAAACACGAGCTTGAACAAAAACATAACATCACAGTCATTACTCTCAGTATCGATCTATCAATAGCAGGCTCTGCACAAGCGCTTTACGATCAATGCCAAGCTCGTGGCATTCAAGTCGATATCTTGATTAATAATGCAGGCTTCGCCAAACACGGCTACATGCTGGACATCCTTCTCGCGATTCATCAAGAAATGATTCAATTAATGGTCACCACGTTAACCGAACTGACCTACTTATTCGGCCAAGATATGCGACAACGTAAAGACGGCCATATTCTATTAGTTTCTTCACTGCTAGGGTTTTTACCAGGGCCACAATTCGCGACTTACGCCGCGATTAAAGCCTATGCTCTTAACCTCGCCGATTCTTTAGTCAGAGAATTTAAGCGCGATAACGTTCGTATAACCGCATTATGCCCAGGCGGCACAGCAACAGAATTTATGGATGTATCTGGGCAGAAAATTGAAGGCATTCGCAACCTCGCCATCATGTCGAGTGACAGTGTTGCTCGCGCGGGTTTGAACGCGCTGGCCAAGGGACAAGGTAATGTCGTCCCCGGCATCTTATATAAACTCTCAGTATTTGGTCTGCGTTTTGTGCCGCGTAGCTTACAAGCAGTATTTGGGGAAATGGCAACTAAATGAACATATTAATTGTTGGCGCTGGCGCGGTAGGTTTGGTGTATGGCCACCATTTTGCAAATGCGGGTCATCAGGTTACTTTTTTAGTAAAAGAAAAATACCAGCAGGCACTGGAAGCCGAGAAACAAAAAGGGGTTGTGCTGTATCACCTCAATAACGACAAACACTTACAACAGCCGTTAAGATTTACTAATTTTTCGACCATCACTGAGTGGCAGGATGCCGAGGGCTTTGATCTCATTGCGCTTAGTATTTCATCGACCGCCCTGCGTCAGCTGCCTTTATCCATCATCAAAAACAAGATTAAAGAATCGATAAATCCTGTCAGTTTATTAATGCTACAGCCTAGTGAAGAAGATTTAGAACATCTCACAGCCGTGATTGCCAAAGAGCATATTCTGCAAGGAATGATCACGCTCATTAGCTATCAAACCGATTGTATTAACGAAGGTATTATCCCTGCGGGGACGGCTTATTATTTACCGCCCTTGCCGATGCCTATTTCCGCAAGTCAGCCGCTACCACAGCAGAAACAAAATAGTCTTAAACTTAAAGAAGTAGTCACTCTGTTTAATCAGTCAGGGATTAAAGCCAAAGCCGTCAACAGTGCATTGGATAAATCGCGCTTGATATCGGCCTTCTTCATGACATTCCTATGCGCCCTTGAAGCGGCGGACTGGCAGTTTGAACGCCTTGAAAATTCAGCTAGGTTATTGCAGCAACTGAGCGCCGCGCAAACAGAGTTATTGCCGCAAAAGATAATCGCTAACGGCGTATTCTCACCGTTAAAAAAACGACTATTAACCGCGCTATTAAAACCTTGGTTTTATAAATTGCTTATAAAAATTTCACCGCGAGCGATTCCCTTGCCATTAGAGGCGTATCTTAAAAAGCACTTCCTTAAAGTTCGCCCACAAACCTTAATGTATTTGCAGGATTATCAGAATGCCTTTCCGTCAGAGGCGGTAGCTGAATTAGTGTCTTTAATCACAGAAAAAAGCACTAAGCAGGCGTATTGAAATTTTTCTGCAGCTCAGCAATGTCGTCCGTATAGTCTGGCTCTATCCCATCCAGTCGCGCTTGCGCCGTGGGTAGTTTAATACTGAAGCGAACCCCTGAAATATCCAACAAGTTAAAAATCACATTATGCGTTTTATTACCGCCCCGCTTCGGCTGTACATCAATACTCCAACACGGCGGTAATAATGCCTCGCCAAATTTATGCTGCTGCACAAAACTCACACTCTTTTTATACTCATCGTCACTGCTAAAACGGACAGTCTCTTTCATTCGCTGAGAGGAGATTTCAATTGATTCAATGGCCGATGGATATTGCCAGCGCTGTGAGCTTTGTTTTTCATTACTATCATCAAGGACGTCATCAAGCTCGATATAAGGGCGAGAGTCTTTCACTATCACCTTAACTATTTGAGTATCGACATCACCATTTTTTAAGCTGATTCGAATAGAATAATTATCAGCGTGGTTATTCACATTTTCCAGTAACAGATGCCCTTCATAGCCTTTCACAATTTCATTAACAAAAAACAAACCTAAACCTTTGCCATGATGTTCACGAGTTTTTCGGGTGGAATAGCCTAGCTGAAACAACTTGGCCTTATGCTCATCCAATATTTGTGGGCCACGGTTATAAACCTGAAAATCGATAAAACTTGCACCTACATTACTCTTTCCATCGACACCACCAGCAACAGGACCTCCGGTAACGGATAATAATATACGATCGGTTTTTTGCTTAAACGCCACCTTGCGTGAAAAATGTTGAGCATTTTTCAATAAGTTCTCCAATATCAAACGCACATGATTTGAATTCCCTAATAGTGCTTGCTTTGAGACTACTCGAATATTGAACTGATCATCTTGAAAAGACCAAGGCAGTAACAGATCAACCGAATTCACTAACGACATATCAATAGCCTCAGGCTCATGCACAAGATGAACCAAGGTTGAGGCAACAGACTCTGCACTGGAGAAATCGACCTTAATAATGGCCGCTGGCGGCTCATCATTATCTTTCTCTAACATCATTTGGTAATACTGTTCTTCCGCATTAATAAGAAAATTAGCGATGTGCAACGCGATATTATCCGCGGTTGAAAGATCTAATAAATCCCATAAATAACGCATCGCCTCTAAGGCTTTCTTGGCTTCTGCTGAGTTACTCGCATTCTCCTGTTTTAACAGTTCAGTTAATAACGACGTTACTATGTCATAACTGATCACGCCATTATGGCGTACTTCGGCTGCGATGCCTTTAAAGTGTAAAAATTTCTCGTCGTATTCAATATATTCTAATAACTTATCACTGATAAACAGCTTCAATTTATCGGCATGGCCAGAATAGGTATGCGCCTTATTTTGCAGATGTTTTTTGCTTTCCCAAACATCGGCAACTTCTTGCTTCAATTTATCCATATTCTTTTTAACCTGCTTTTTTTGACGATGAAAGCGTTGCAAGTCGAACATTAATAACAAGCAAAAAATAGCCAGCATGGATATTGAAAAATAGAACTCAGATAAAAAAGGAAACTGCGTTAACACGTTATCCAATACGACATAATCAGCCCGGATAACCAAGGCAAATAAATATGTGACTAATAAGACCGCAGCCAAGGCACTAAAAAAGGGGAAATTCTGCTGCGTTTTAACTGTTTTTTTCATTATTATTCCTTAATCCAACAATAAGCGCCGCTATCACCAAAAGTAGTTATGCCTTTTCCTGACTTACATAAATCGGTAAAGCTCGCTTCGCCTTTGCGCTCTGTCGCTTGTTCAATCGACTGACGCAAGGTGCGAATATGCTGACGATAATTCGCATCAGAAAAGCGCTCCGGATCAGCATCCAATTTTTCTACAATTTGCGAGGTGCTTAATGGCGTAGGAGAAGCCTCGACTAAATAGCGTAAAATTTTTCTGGGGGTCGGTGGTAAAGGGCGGCGTTCATTTGTGGGGTTCATTAAACGCTCACCGTGCCAGTACACATTCCAACTGAGCGTATCAATGGTCAATGAGCCACTTTGAAGGGTTTCACTGCTTTGCTGAGGGGTTGAAGTATCGGACAATAGCGATTTTTTAAGCGCCGCTTTAATACGCCAACATAATACCGCTTCGATATTTTGTTGATGCTTGGCAATAAAGTCCTGTGCGCCGGTCTCTTCAAAAGCTTGCTGCTCGATCCCTGTACCGCTGTGTTCTGATAAATAAATCACCGGTAATTCAGGCCATTTTTTATGCAAGGCACGAGAGACAGAGAACCCAGCTTGGTCATTACCGTTCATATTGGCATCGAGAATCGCAATATCTGGCGCGTGCGTACTTTGTGCAATGTGCATGCGTGCGGCTTCGGCAAACTTAAACACCTGTACGTCGTTTAATATCAGCTTATTCGCATCGTCATTGGCACCTTCTTTAACAGCACTATTAACAGCACTCATAGAAAGATCCGCCTGTTCTAAGGTCGGCTTAAATTTGCTGATCCAGTGCGTCTGATCTTCTACCCATAAAATTTTTACCATCAGTATTCCAACTCCCAATTGGCTGAAAAGTATAATAAGCAAACAAACATTTAAATACTCACGAATTCCTCACAAAGCTCACCAATACTGATCTTATCCGCTGGCCAATACAAGCATTGCCTAGCTCTACATCACTTACCGATCTGAGGTGACCTATGAACGAACTAAACAGCTTAACCAACCTATGGTCCATCAATACCGCCTTATCCAGTTTTATCTGGCTAGCACTACTTATTACCCTACTTTATCTGGGTCGTCATCAAGCGCACCAACTTATATTTTCTAGCTTTCGTATGCTACATACTAGCCTACGCCTATGGGCCCGCAGCATCAGCCAGCTTATTAGCCGCTTAAAACTGCGTAATAAAGAAGTCTTACTCGCCGCAGGCGAAGCTGAAGTACAAACCCAAATTGAGCGTGAATTTAACCGCATTAGCACCATTGTTCAGCGTGACCTGAGCCAATACCCTGCCCTGCATCGAGAAATCAAAAACGCCATCGAGACAGTCGAAAGCGATTATCAAAACTGTGCTGAATCTGCACCACTGCCTCCTGCTTGGGGCGACGTTGTAGCAACGATTACAGCCTTACCCAGTAACGGTGATCCTACCGTGAATAAAATATTGGCCAATATCAAGCAGTCCATTAATGAAGCGCATACCCAGAGCTTAAATGCGTATCAAAAATCCAGCAGTAATCGCCACAAAATATTGGCCAAGATGCAACCTGACTGGCGCAAGCTCGATAACAAGATGGATCACGTAAAAGACAAGGTCGATGCATTAGAAGAGCGTGGTCAGATAATCGATAGTCAAATGGCAGAATACTTAAATATTCGTAACGGCGAAGATAAAGCCGCTAATATTTTAGCCACCTCATCGCTTACCCAGTTCTTTATATCTGGTTTAGTACTCACTATTGCCGCTTTGGGCGGATTGATTAACTTCCAATTGATCGCCATGCCTATGTCGGAAATGGTCGGTGGCACTAGCTATATTGGCAGCATAAAGACCTCTGATATTGCCGCACTGGTGATTATTTTGATTGAAATAGCCATGGGTTTATTCTTATTGGAATCTCTACGCATCACCCATTTATTTCCTATGATCGGTAGCATGGACGATAAAATGCGCCGTCGCATGATGGTTATTAGCTTCTCGATCTTATTTATTCTTGCCGGTATTGAAGCCTCATTAGCCTATATGCGTGACTTGTTAGCCATGGATCACGAAGCACTGCAGCAGTCACTTTTAGCGACGACTGCAGATAGCAGCCAAGTAGCCGCGGACGGAAGCAATGCTCAGTTTCGTTGGATTCCATCAGTCGGACAAATGATCATGGGCTTTATTTTACCCTTCGCACTGGCATTTATTGCCATTCCGCTTGAGTCATTTATTCACTCATTGCGTACGGTGTTGGGTTTATTCGCCATCGCAATACTAAGAACCTTGCATTTAATACTGCGCAGCAGCGCCAGCGTGGTAACTCAAGTGAGCAAGGTGATCATCAGCCTATACGATCTTATTATCATGTTGCCGCTAAGTGCCGAAAAAGGCTTAGACAAAATAATGGCTAAACAATCGAACAGCGCCGCGAAAAATACGGTGGCCCAAGAAAAAGCAATGACTGAATCCACTCGCCACATACTTTAGTAACAGCGTTTAACTAAAAACAGCACCGGAGAAACATTATGAAAAACCTATTATCCGTTTTTATTATCACCACCCTATTCACCAGCTGCATCCTACTCAGTGGTTGTGATGAACAAAAACCCGCCAGTAAGTCGGTCTACTTACTACTCGATACTTCGGGCACCTATACCCAAGAATTGGTTAAGGCGCAGAGTATTATGAACTACCTACTGGCAACTTTAGACAGTGGCGACTCCATTGCTATTGCCCGCATCGACAGTGGCAGTTTTAATGAAAAAGACATCATTGCCAAAACAACCTTTGATAGCCGTCCCAGTACCACCAACAACCAAAAGCGCGTTTTCAAACAAAAGGTCGATACCTTTGTAGCTAACTTAGAAAAAGGCAGTTTTAGAACGGATATTACCGGCGGTATTTTACAAGCGGCCGACTTCGTTAACGAAACTCAAGCTGGGGAGAAATACGTACTGATATTTTCAGACTTAGAAGAAGAGCTGCAGAAAGGTCATATCCGCGACTTCCCTCTCGACATGCAGGGCATTCAAGTAGTGGCGCTAAATGTGACTAAGTTAAGAAGTGATAACATTGACCCTCGAGAGTTTAAAAATCGCCTAGATCATTGGCAGCAACGTGTAGAAAATGGGGGTGGCAGCTGGCGCGTCGTGAATGACCTTGAAAGGTTGGATCGCATGTTTGTCATTAATTAGGCATTTAAAGTCATACTTCATACTTTATACAGACTGATAAAACCAATAGGTTAACGATCAACCTGCTGGTTTTATCGTGAAATTACAATCTCGCACACTTAATATTTAAGCAAAACTTACCATTAATTTACCAATTAAAATATCCAGACTTAGGATTCCACTTTTCATTGACAATATTAAAAATATATTTAATGTCATTAATAATTAAAAAAACAAGATACTTTATTAAAAATAACCATTTAAAATAAACACTGGCTAAAGAACTTTTACTTTATTAATAACTTGATTTTTATATTATTAAATAATAAAAAATTAATTTTTAAGTTACCTATTTCTGTTTTTTATATGAATGTAAAGAAAATAGTATTTTGCTGACAATTTTACGATTGTTACAAAAAAAATTGAGTGTATATTCATGTGAAGATATGCACAAAAAAATGTATAACGATTATTTTATATAACAATAAAATTCTAATAATCACTATCTAGTCGACATGAAATTTTTCTGTTAAAAGCCTAGTGCAAAACAGTAATCCATTGGTGTACGACTCCCAAATTTGAGGTTGATACATGAATAGCTTTCTCTCCCCTATCGCTATAATTCTAACGAGTTTACTTATTACTGCTTGTGGAGGTAGCTCACCATCAGCGCCACCTATCGAAGAGCAAAGCCCGATACAAGCAGATGAGCCGGTCAGTGGTTCCAACGGCGATGATTCCAGTAGCGCCAATGATACTGAAAGCGATGATTTCAGTAATAACGCTAACGCAGATACTGACGATGACGGAGTCATTAATAATGAAGATGCCTTTCCCAATGACGCCAGTGAAAATAAAGATAGCGATCTTGATGGTGTCGGTGATAACAGTGACTTATGCCCTAATACTGAAACAGCCCAACCGAGTAACAACTCAGGTTGCAGCGCCATTCAATTTCCTCATGCAAGCTGCCAAGGTAATTTCCATCTTGAAGGTGGACGCAGTTATCAAGTAATACTGCCTTTTACCGATACCAACGATTCTCAACAGCGTATTAGTTTCCAAATTATGGAACCTACCCATTTCAACTGCGATAATTCTGACAAAGGTGCACATCCCTTAATGATGCATGGCCCAGGTTACTCCAGTAGCCGTGCAGAATCAGGTTTCGACAATTACCGCAACGATGGTTACACCGTTATTTCATGGGACCCCCGTGGCTTTGGAGACTCCAGTGGTTCAGCGAAAGTGATGGATCCTGAATATGAAGGCCGCTACCTAATTGGTGTTTTGGACTGGATTGAGCAGAACTTAGATTATTTAGCATGGCGCAATGAAAGCAACCAAGAATTCATTTCACGCCCTATTGACGGCATCAGTACTGCTGGCGGTGACAATCTTTTAGTGGGATCGCAAGGTGGCAGTTACGGGGGTGGCTACCAACTATTATTAATTTCCGTTGACCCTAAGAAACGACTGGACGCGATTGCTCCTGATATTACCTGGCATGACGTGCGCGATGCACTGAACCCAGGGGATGTTATTAAAACGGTCTGGGGCTCGGCACTTACCGCATT
>JBNMPQ010000024.1:0-17551 GCA_051276935.1 Oleispira sp.
CCAGTCTCGACGATGATTGGCCTTTTCTCTCGCGTGAAATGTTCTCTATGCCAGGACCTGATGTGTATTCCGGCACTTATCATACTCAGCTGATTCATTTCGCAGCGTCGTATAATTCTATTGAGTACGAATGGGAACGTTGGATTAGTCGTTTTGAAGCGATGTTGCGTTCAATGTATTGGTCGAGTGCGACGGTGCATCTTGAGACAGAGCTTTCGGGTAAGCATACTTTTTCTTGGGAAAGCACCGGTACTGGTCATAATCCTAATGATAGTGAGTTGAAAATGGTATGTGAGTGGGAACGAGAATCTAATTTCTCTCAACGCCGTTAACTCTTTTCTATGCTATTTCCCCTTTAACTCACCACTTAACTATCCCAAAGGATAACGATGTCTGATTTACACAATACACCGCCTGAGTATGATGACGATGAAGCGGGTGTGATTGAAATTCCTTATCAAAGTTTATCGCCAGATGCTTTGGCAGGCATAGTGCAAGAGTTTGCCAGTCGTGATGGTACCGACTATGGCGAAGTCGAGTGCAGCTTAGCGGATAAAATTACTCAAGTTCAGGCACAATTAAATACGGGTCATTTAACCCTGTTATTTGACCCCATCAGTCAAAGCTGCCAAATTGTTAATAGTAGAGACTGGAAATCAAGTATGTAGTGTTTAATATATGCTTACAATAAATCGCTAAATATAGCAGTGTGGAAGTCAGTCTGAACCCCTAATAACCTGAGTTCTTATTGTGAATGAGGGGCTGTATGAACGATATTTCCCGCCAGCGTTTAAAGCGAACACTCTCTTCAGCGTTGATGAATATTGATGAAATGCAGCGCGAACTGGCGGTTGTGCGCGCTCAATGTAAGCTGTTACAAGAAGAAATGCGGGCCATTCGAGTCCGCTCCAAGCGCAGCAGAATTCATGCGATCTCCACTCAAGATAAAAACAGCGCTTAGTCTCCGGTTGAGTCGAGACTAGCGTTTATTGCGTACCATTTCTCGAATTAAAAATCGTGCGGGTAACAGAGCTTCGCCATGATCTTTTGCTAACGGGAAATTCTCTTCACACATATACGCCGCAATTAATTCTGCGCATATGGGCGCCGATGTTAATCCCCTAGAGCCATGACCAATGTTTACATACAGCCCTGAATGAAATTTAGCGGCTTGCCTAGGATAACGCTGCAAGTTTTTACGAATGGCGGTGAAATCGTTATCAAAGGCCTCTTCGTCTATTAATGGCCCTGCCATGGGCAGGTAATCGGGTGTTGTACAGCGGAATCCAGTGCGTCCAGGTAATAATGTAGAATCGTACTCGTTTAAACGCACATGAAGATTCTGAAATTCTTCACCAAAATCCTCTAAATAAGCAAAGTTCTTTTGTTGATCACTCAATCGCAGTTGAGTATCGTCATCTTTAATATTGTAGCTAGCCCCTAAGCAATACTTGCCATTATCCGCCGGTGCAATATAGCCTTTACCACATAAAACAGTTTTCAGGTTTATTGTGTGTTGATCGTCTTTAACGCAACTCTCATTATTAGGAGCCGTTTTGTTTTCCATTAAACCGTCGCATGTATCTTTATCTAAGTATGTGAGCTGGCCTCGAATCGATTTAGTGGGTAGGTAGCAGTTAGGTAGTAGTTTTTGGCTTTGATTTGCGCATGCAATTACCACATGACTGTAAGTATTTTCAGTATTTTCAGTATTATTGTTATTTCCTTTTTCCTTGCCGTCATCTTTAGCGTCACTAGGGCTAATTAATTGCCAGTCATTATCTTTTTTGACTAATTTTGACAGGGTCATCTTCTGTAATTCAATCAGTGGATGCTTAACTAACTGCTGGCATAGACGCAGTGGGCTTACCCAGCCTGCTTCTGGAAAGAATAGGCCACCGCTACTCATCGTAAGACCGCTAATGTTTGAAGCTTCTTCACGGGTCAAACTGTGTAGAAGTTGTTTAGGGTAGTGTGTCTTTTCAATAAATTTTTGTTGGCGTTTAACTTCTTTTTCTGTGCTTGCGAGTTGAATCAAACCGCAGTTATTCCAACCATCTCCAGGCTCTAATTGTTGATAAAGCCAGCGTAAAGACTGCAAATAGCCTTGGACGTAAATATCACTGTGTGTCGCTTCACCGGCCGCCAACTTCGCGTACATCGCACCTTGTGGGTTCCCTGATGCTTCGGTGGCAATACCATGTTTGTCGATGATGGTTACCTTTATTCCACGGCGTGCGAGCGCATAAGCGGTTGTACAGCCTGCAATGCCTGCGCCGATGATAGCAACGTGTTTAATGGCTTTAATGGGGGGGGCTAACCAAGGTTTTATGTGATCAAATCGATTGGCGATCGGCCCTTGGCTTTGAATAAAGGTGCCATGCATCATTTGGCGTTTCATGCCAAAGCCTGGAACTTTATTCAGTTTAAAACCGGAGGCACTTAAGCTGCGGCGAACATCACTTGCTGCGGTAAACGTTGCCAGGCTCGTATTGGCTCGACTCAAGCGCGCCATGGAAGCATAAAGAGTGTCTGTCCACATATCTGGGTTTTTTGCGGGCGCGAAACCATCGAGATACCAAGCATCAACAGGGCCAGTGAGTTGGGGTAGAGCAGAGCTGATATCATCAAAAATCAAGGTCAACGTCATATTATGATCTTTGAACTGTAGGCTATGAAATCCTTTTATCAGCAATGGGTATTCAGCAATCAGTTGTTCAGTTAAGTGATTCAATTCAGGAAAGAGTGCTAAAGCTTGCGCTATGTGCGTTTTATCTAACGGAAACTTCTCAATGCTAATAAAATGTAAGTGATTACTGACGTGTTGGTTTTGCGTGCTATGAGATAGGGCGCTTTCTTCGTTGCCCATACCCTTGTTGCTTATAGCATTATTGCCTTTAACCGTTTTGGCTTTAGTGTTTTGAAACGTAATCCATTCAAGCCAAGTCAAAATAAAATTCAGTCCGGTACCAAATCCCGTCTCTAATATTGTAAAGCTGCCCTTATGGTCCTGCCATCTCTGTTGTAACTGAGTAGGATTGATAAAAACGTATCGACTCTCATTAATTCCGCTATCAGTATTGAAATAAAAATCATCAAATTCTTCAGATTTAGGCTGGCCTTGAGCATCCCAATTAATATTGGCTTGGTGTAGTGAGGCTTGAGTAAGGCTATCAGGTGATGATTTTTTCAATGGGAAGCTCATAGAATATGAAAATAGACGACTATTTTAGCCTGAGGTTAACGAGAGTGGTATGGGGTAGGGTGATAAAAAATCTCTATTGTCTCAATGAAACAATAGAGTCTGTGATAAACCTTTAACACTCGTATTTATTGAGCGTTTGGTGCTATCACTTGTTTTAGTTTAACGGTTTTAATCGCAACCGGATTAACGGGGACGTCACCTGATTTTGTTTGTACACGAGCAATCGCGTCGACAACATCCATTCCTTTGGTTACTTTGCCAAAAACCGCGTAACCATAATCTCGGTCACCGTGGTTTAAAAAGTCATTATCTTTGTGGTTAATAAAGAATTGGCTAGTGGCGCTATCAACAACACCTGTTCGGGCCATCGCTAAAGTGCCACGGTCATTTTTCAAACCATTTCTTGCTTCGTTTTTGATTTCACCGAGTGTTGTTTTTTTCTTCATGAATTTATCGAAGCCGCCACCTTGAACCATAAAATTATTGATCACACGGTGAAATACTGTTCCGTCGTAATAACCACTTTCGACGTACTGCATAAAATTAGCGACTGAGATTGGCGCAAGCTCAGCATTCAGTTCTACTTCTATCTTACCCATGCTGGTTTCAATAATAAGGTCGATATTCTTGACTACTTGAGGTGTTGCTTTTTCGGTTGCAACAGGGGTTGCAGTGATTTCAGCTTGAGTTGAAAAGGGTAAAGTTAGTAACAGGCTAAGAGCCAGCGTAATAGCGCGCATTGTTTAGATCTCCAACGATTAATTATGGACGTTATAAGTTGGCAAACATCATAATAGAGATCTTAAGCGAGTGCACTGTCTAGACGTGGCTAATCGTGCAAAACAGTGCGCTGAAGCCAAATTAAATTAGCTGGTTAGTGGTTGAATTTTCAGCTCGTCATGAAGTTGTTCATATTTTTGCGTAATACTCTCCATTCGTTTCAGCATGCTTTCGGTGGTGCGAGATATAACGTGGGGGGTGTAATGGCCTTCTTTTAAACCTTTGAAGCCTGATTTGGCAAACACTAATTGGGTTTTAACTTTTTTCAATGCTTGGCTGATTGCGGCTGAATTTTCTGGTGCGAGCGTTAATATTGCTAATCCTTGCTCAAATTCAGCCAGGCTTGTTTCAAAACGTTTAATAGTTGTATTTTCTCTCTGGCCTGCAAGATGAGCGAAGTAATACTTGGCTAAACGCTGGCTAAGCATGCGTTGACGTCCAGACGTGTTTACTAGCATAGCGCTGGCGCTGTCTGAAAATTGTTCAATGTCCAATACTACTTGATGGCTGCGAGCGACCAACTCTTCTCCTAGAGGAATAAGGAGTGGAATCATATCAATGGTCGGTGGCCCATCAATAATTGCGCTTACTTTTTGCCATTGTGTTTCTACGGCCTCAAGTTTGTGCGTGATGCCAGTAGTTGGTGCATAATTTTTAAGTTCTTGCAGCTGGTCAGTAAATAGTTTTTGCGCGTCTGTGAATTGTTGTTGAGCCTTTTGCATGTCGACTTCCATGCTCAGTTGTATATAGGCTTTAACAATACGTTCACTCAGCATTCGCTGACGGCCTGCTTTATTGATTGCAGCACCATCAGATAATTGTGAAGTAATCGCGTTTGAATCGGGCATCTCAGACGACTGGTCGCTTGTATTTGCTTGGGAAGTAACAGGCAGTGCGATTGCAAAGCAAACGCAAAATTTAAAAATAAGGGTATTCAAATTATTGACGGCTGACATCAGAGGTATCTCGATCAAAATAGATTTAAATAATAGGCAGCAACTAAAGTGCCATTATTGAACGAGAGAGATGATTGTCCAGAATGCAGTAGTGCAGCGTGCTGCATTACTGCAAGGGAATTAGATTAAGACCAGCTCGCCGCTTTTCTACCACCGCGCATGGCAGGGATCGCTAAGCCAAGGAATATGCCAAAAATAATTAAGCCACCACCAATAATCATAAAGGTGCGTTCTTTATTATCTTTAAGACGAGTATTCTCAGCGGTGAATGTTTCTAATTGGATTTCCAGCTCTTGGTTACGTTTGGTTAACTTGGTGTTTTTACTGTCCAGCTGCAGTGCATTAGCGGATATTTCTTTAATGCGTTTAAGTTCTTTTTCTAGCGTTTTATTTTCGCGGGTTAAACTCGATCGATCACCTGATAAAGAAGATTTTTCTTCGCTGAGGGTATTCGTCTGTTGTTTAAGTGTATTAAGTTCTGCTTTGACTTTAACCAGTTCGCGTTGCGATAAAATGAGTTTTTCTTTAGCAACAGGCTCGTCTTCTAAGAAGCGCGACAGTACCCAACCTTCCACACCCTTGTCAGTAGTAACCTTGGTATAGTTTTTATCTTCTGTTTGCTCTCTAAAAATTAGATGTTCGCCACTAGGAAGCGCTTTTAAAATTCGAAAGTCACTGCCCGGACCACTGCGTAATTGCAGCCATATTTTGTCGCCGACGTAACGCTTTTCAACCGCCGCATAACTGGTTGCCGTAATAATTGTTAATAAAAGCATGCAAAATAACTGTTTCACGCGTATCACCTTTGATATGTATATTTGTTGTGGGCCGATATTGTTGTTTAAAAATCCTTAGCGGGTAGCTAAGGTAGCACTTTTTTAAAAGGTTTAACCATTACATTATTGTAGACTCCGGCTTCTACGTAAGGGTCTGCATCAGCCCACGCTTGTGCGGTTAATAATGAGTCAAATTCTGCAACCACTAAACTGCCTGTAAAACCTGCACTGCCTGGGTCTTCACCGTCGATGGCTGGGTGAGGACCTGCAATTAATAAACGGCCTTCGTTTTGTAACGTTTTCAAGCGTGCAACATGAGCAGGGCGAACAGATAAACGTTTTTCTAAGCTGTTTTCTACATCTTGGCTAATAATGGCGTACCACATACTATTTTTCCTCGCCTTCAGTATTCATAAATCGGTATAAGTAGAATGATTGAGCAACAATAAATAGGATTGTTAAGCCCAATAAGCCGAATAATTTGAAATTAACCCAAGTATCTTCGGAGAAATTATAAGCAACATACAGGTTTGTGATACCACTAAAAGTAAAAAATGCGACCCAAGCATAGTTTAAATTTTGCCATGCAGGGATGGGAAGCGTTAAATTTTGTCCCATCATACGTTGTAATATCGTTTTTTCACCCACGAAGCGACTGCCAAAGAAGGCTGCTGCAAATAACCAATTCACTACGGTCGGCTTCCATTGAATAAACGTCTTATCTTGAAAGATGACCGTCGCCCCGCCCATAGTCACGACTAAGGCGAGCGTCACTAAATGCATAGTTTCGACTTTTCCTGTGCTTATTTTGGTATACAAAATTTGAAGCATACTGGCAGGAATAAGCACGGCGGTTGCCAATATTATTGCGGGCATGTCAGTGAGTTGCTGAATCTGGTTGGCATTTAAGAACGGGCTGATCGCTTCAATGCTCTCTGGTGCAAACTTATAAACGATAAAAAAGATGACAATGGGTAGAAAATCAATGAGTAACTTCATTTGTGGAACAATATCCTAGAGCATACAATGGGGGTGTATTATTGAGGAATTTTTATGGCTTCGCAAATAGACCTTCATTGTCACACGACAGCATCGGACGGGGCCTTGGCACCCGAGGCGTTAATCGATCGTGCGATGGGTCGTAATATCGAAACATTAGCGATCACCGATCACGACACAATGGCAGGTTATCGCCAAGTGGTAGGTTACGCAAAAGAGCGTGGTTTGAATTTAATTCCGGGTATCGAATTATCATCACAGTGGCGCGGTATGGGTATTCATGTGGTTGGTTTGAATATGGACCCGACGCACCCTGTCATTGTGGAGGCAGAACGAACGCAAACTAACGTTCGTCGCGAACGCGCACATACTATCGCACAACGGTTAGAGAAAAAACTGCAGCGGGAAATTGATTTCTCAGCAGTTGAAGCGCTAGCAGGTGGGGAAGTTGGCCGTCCACATTTCGCTCAATACATGGTTGAGCAAGGCATGGTCCCTGATCGCAAAACGGCGTTTACCAAGTATTTAGGCGCGGGCAAGATCGGTGATGTTAAGTCCGGCTGGCCAGAAATGGAAACTGTGGTTAAGTGGATTATTGAAAGTGGTGGCCAGGCAGTATTGGCGCATCCTCATCATTACAAGTTAACCCGTACGAAGTTATTGGATTGTGTGGCCGCTTTTCAGCATGCGGGGGGTCAAGCGATGGAAATTTGCTGTGGTTTGATGGATAGAAATCAATCAGGCCAGCTGAAAAAAATTGCTCAAGACGAAGGTTTGCTAGGTTCTTGTGGTAGTGATTTTCACGGGCCAAATAAATTTGGTCTAGATCTAGGGGTAATGCCTACATTTCCTAAACCTAGTGAAGTTATGGGTGTGTGGACTAATTTTTGACCCGATAATATCTGTTACTAGATAGCGTTCAAAACCCCAATGATGTGCCACGCTTAAAATACGGCGTTTATCAAAATACCCAATAAGAGTCATTAAGGATTAATTGTGAGCCAATTTTTTCAGATACACCCAGAAAACCCGCAAGCGCGTCTGGTTAAGCAAGCGGTCGAGATTATTCAAAAAGGGGGATTAGCCGTATTGCCGACAGATTGTGCTTACGTACTGGTTTGTCATATTGGTGATAAATCGGCCATGGAGCGCATGCGATCTTTACGTCAATTAAGTGAAAAGCATAATTACACCTTACTGTGCCGAGATTTGTCAGAACTATCCAACTACGCAAAAGTAGATAATGCGACTTATCGTCAGCTTAAACAGCATACGCCCGGTGCCTTTACTTTCATTTTGAATGCGACCAAAGAAGTGCCTAAGCGTTTGATTCAGCCGAAGAAAAAAACCATTGGCATGCGCGTACCTGATAACGTGATTTTATTGGCCATTCTAGAAGAATTGAATGAGCCATTGATGTCGACGTCGTTGATCATGCCAGGAGATGAACTTCCACTGTCAGACCCTTATGATATTCGTCAAACGTTAGAACACAGCTTGGATCTTGTTATTGATGGTGGCTATTGCGGACTTGAAGCGACGACGGTACTTGATTTGACCAGTGATGAAGTTGTTTTATTGCGCCAAGGTGTAGGGGATGCAGCGGCTTTTCTAGAATAGTCGGTTGAGCATGGCTCTAAATAGGATTCTCTAAGTTCTCTCATTAATGCTCTGTGCATGCCTGCAGAGTCGAATTTAACGCTTAAGTTAGACACGTAATTTAGGTATGATGGCGGGTTTTATTACCGCCATTTTTATCTCTATCTAAATTAGATACAAATTCGGCGATCAGTATTCGTGTATAAGTGAGCATTTGATGAGCAAGCAACGAGTTTTAACCGGAATTACCACCACAGGTACTCCGCATCTTGGTAACTATGTCGGCGCCATTCGCCCAGCGATTGAAGCCAGCCAAAATAGTGACATCGATTCATTTTTCTTCTTGGCCGATTATCATGCCTTGATAAAATGCCAAGATCCTAAGCTTGTTCACCAATCGACTATGGAAATTGCGGCAACTTGGCTAGCGCTGGGTTTAGATACCGACAATACTCTGTTCTACCGTCAATCTGATATTCGAGAAATTCCAGAATTAACTTGGATGCTGAACTGCGTGTGCGGCAAAGGATTAATGAACCGAGCACACGCTTACAAAGGCGCAGTCGATGCTAATACGACCAACGACGAAGATACTGACAAAGGCATTACCATGGGCTTATTTAGCTATCCTGTATTGATGGCTGCTGATATCGTTATGTTTGGCGCTAATAAAGTACCTGTTGGTAAAGATCAAATTCAACACGTTGAAATGGCCCGCGATTTGGCGCAGCGTTTTAACCATATTTATGCCAGTAAAAAACAGCCTATTTTAACTCTGCCAGAATACGAAGTAGATGATGACGTCTCTATTTTACAAGGCTTAGACGGGCGTAAGATGAGTAAGAGTTATGGCAATACGATCCCATTATTCTTAACTGAAAAGAAACTGCAAAAGCACATCAACAAAATTCAGACCAACTTGCTTGAACCTGGCGAAGCGAAAGATCCTAACGGCTCGACTGTATTTCAAATCTGGAATGCCTTTGCCAACAAAGACCAGGTTGCTGAAATGCGTCAGGCATTTGCCGATGGTATTGGTTGGGGAGATGCTAAGAAGCGTTTGTTTACACTTATTAATGACGAAGTCAGCGAAGGCCGTGAACGCTATAATGACCTACTAACGCGTCCACAAGATATTGAAGAAGAATTACAAAAGGGTGCCGCAAAAGCGCGTATTCAGAGTCAACGCATGATGGACAGTGTTCGTCAGGCCGTTGGCATTTATGGTTTAAAGTAGGCTGGAATAGCGCAGAAAATGACGAATGCAGCAGATCCTCAGAACACAGATACTATTGTAAAGGCTGGCATTGATCAGCCTGATGTCACTGTGTCTGCTGTTAATGAAACGGTTGCAAAAAAGTCCGTTAATAAAATCAAAGTTCCGGCTGCTCGCCAACATGAAATGCCTTTTGCCTTGATTCAAGGCCAACCAATGACGCAATTACCGATGGATTTATACATTCCACCGGATGCGTTAGAGATTATTTTAGAGCAGTTTGAAGGCCCTCTCGATTTACTCTTGTATCTTATTCGTAAGCAGAATCTTGATATTTTAGAGGTTAACGTCGCAGAAATTACCACTCAATATATTGGCTATATTGACATGATGCAGTCTATGCAACTTGAAATGGTGGGTGAATACCTTGTGATGGCTGCGATGCTTGCAGAAATTAAAAGTCGTATGTTACTGCCGCGCAGTAAAGACGGTGAAGAAGAGGAAGAGGGTGACCCTCGCGCTGAATTAATTCGTCGCTTACAAGAATATGAGCGCTTTAAAAAAGCGGCAGAAGACATGGAAGAATTGCCACGCATGGGGCGGGATAACTTTATTGCTCAAGTCGACGCGCCAGAAAAAATTCAGCAACGCGCCCACCCTGATGTGGACATGAAAGAGCTGATGCTTGCCATGGGTGCGATTATGCGACGCGCACAGATGTTTGAAAAACACGAAGTTGCTAAAGAAGTGCTCTCAACGCGCGAGCGTATGTCGAATATTTTAGCGGCATTAAAGGGCGGTCATTTCGTCAACTTCAGTGATTTATTCACTCCAGAAGAGGGGCGTCTTGGGGTTGTGGTTACTTTTCTAGCGATGCTCGAACTGATTAAAGAATCTTTGGTCGACATAGTGCAGCATGAAATATTAGGGCCGATTCATGTAAAAGCGCGGGTCGATGGACCAGGGCATATTGAATCGAGTCTGTTGAGTGATGATTATACGTCGGATTTGGACTCTGCTGAAATTAATAGGGTTACACAATAAAAATGGAATTGACCAAGCTAAAAAAGATTATTGAAGCCGCCTTAATGGCCAGTGGTGACGTGCTTTCGATAGAACGCTTGCAGTTATTGTTTGACGATTTTGATAAACCCAAAAGCCCTAAAATTAAAGAAGCATTAGACAGTTTAATGGATGACTTTTCAGGTCGTGGTATTGAACTGGTCGAAGTCGCCTCTGGCTATCGTTTTCAAGTACAAAAAGACGTTGCTCCTTGGGTGACGCGTTTGTGGGATGAAAAGCCACAGCGATATTCTCGTGCTTTGCTCGAGACCATGTCGTTGATCGCTTATCGCCAGCCGATTACCCGGGGTGATATTGAAGATGTTCGTGGGGTTGCGGTAAGCAGTCAAATTATTCGTACCTTGCTCGATCGCGAATGGGTCCGGGTTGTGGGCCATCGAGATGTACCTGGCCGTCCGGCGATGTACGCGACGACCAAAGAATTTTTGGATTATTTCAGCCTTAAAAGCTTGGACGAATTACCCAGTTTGGATGAAATTCGCGAAATTGATGATGCTAATCAGAACCTTGATTTTATCAACGCTGAGAAAAAAGCGTCTGCAACCCGTGAATATGATTTTGATAATGACGGTGATGTTGAAACCCGCGGAGAAGAGATTCTTGCGGAAACCGAGTTGGAGTTACAAGAAGCGCAACGATTGGTGCAGCAGGTTGAAGATAATGTTTTCAACAAACCCAGCGAAGAAGAACTCGCGGCTGAGCGTGAAGCAGAACGCCAAGCTAAAGCAGAAGAAGAGCGACTGTCTGAAGAAGCGGTTGCTGAAAGAGTATTAGCCGATAAATTTGCCCAGCCTTCGTTTGCCGAAATGGCCAATAAAACACAGCAAAGGTTGTCTTCAGTAGATGATTCTTCTGTGAGCCCTTCGGTTATTGATTTAGCGGATAAAATCGCTGATCATCAATCACGCTTGGCTGGCATTAATACAGGCATCGCTGACACAAGAATAGAAGCATCGACAGTCGACCCGTCGCCAGGTGCTGCTGAAGAAGGATTAACACTTCTTCAGCAGCAAGAGCAATTAATGCAGCAGCTGATGCAAGACGAAGCAGAGCGCCAAACTCAAGATATTCGTTCATCCGAGTCTAAAGAAAGTGAGCAGGTTGCGAGAGAGCAGCCTATTAGTGAAGAAGCCGATGACGAGACTTTTTTGTTAGCGAAAGCAGAGGCAGAAAAAGAATTATTAGAGCAGGAAGCTCTAGAGAAAGAGCAACTAGAAAAAGAACGGTTGGCAGAAGAAGCGCTAGAAAATGAGCTAGGCTTTGATGATACTGGACCTTCTGAAAATAGCGCGGCTGAATTCGGTTCAAATACGAAGAAAAATTCCTTGTTTGACGACTGATGTTAATTATTCGTTAAATATAATTGTACAAAGAAGAAAGGTTACATAAGCACTATGAATGAGAATGAGCGCTTACAAAAATTATTAGCGGTTGCCGGTCTAGGTTCACGTCGTGAAATCGAACGTTGGATTGCCGATGGCCGCATTAAAGTTAATGGTGAAATCGCTGAGCTAGGCCAGCGTGCAAGCCATCTTGATAAAATTCAAGTAGATGGCAGAGATGTAAAGCTAGAAAGCACGGGTAAATCTCGCCGTATTCTTGCTTATAACAAGCCGGAAGGTGAAGTTTGTACGCAGCACGATCCAGAAGGTCGTCCAACTGTTTTTGATAAGCTGCCTAAGTTAAAAGGTGAGCGCTGGGTGAACGTAGGCCGCTTGGATATTAATACCAGTGGTTTACTGTTGTTTACCACAGATGGCGAATTGGCGAATAAATTAATGCATCCTTCTTCAGGCATCGACCGTGAATACGCCGTGCGTGTTCGTGGTGAAGTAACTGAAACGATGATTAGTAACTTAAAAACGGGTGTTATGCTGGAGGATGGCATGGCTAAGTTTACGGATGTTCAATACTTTGATGGTGACGGCTCTAACCAGTGGTATCACGTCGTATTGATGGAAGGCAAAAAACGCGAAGTGCGTCGTCTGTGGGACTCACAAGGGGTCACAGTAAGTCGCCTTAAACGTGTTCGTTACGGCTGTATCTTTATGCCTAAACAAGTGCCTGTAGGGACTTGGATTGAGCTGAAGCAAAAAGAAGCGGATGATCTTTGTACTTTGGCAGGTGTAGAACCTAAGCCCATTAAACATCTTGATGGCCAAGAAAAAGAGAAGTACGATCGCCAGGCTCGTAAGCAAAAAGTGCGTCAGAAAACGACGTTTAAAAAACGTTAGTCGTATTTTTAATGCACGGCTGTTAATGAAAGAACCTGTTTTTGGTAGACGACCAAACTCAGGTTTTTTTAGTTCAAGTTGTTAATATAGGTAGAAAAAATGTCGAAGAGTTTTGAAGTGCAAGGTGTTATTCATTCTATTGGTGAGACTCAGGCGTTTGGTCAAAATGGCTTCACTAAGCGAGAGTTTGTTATCAAACTAAGTGGTGAAGGAGAGAACCCTGCGTATCCTAGTTATGTTGCGCTTGAATTATTAAAAGATAAGTGTGCCTTGATGGACCAGTATCAGATGGGGCAAGAAGTTATTGCTCACTTCAATCTGTCTGGCCGTCTCTGGGCTGCGCAGGGCAAGCCAGAGAAATGCTTTACGAGTTTACAGGCTTGGCGTATTGAGAGCCCCGAGACCGCTTTTGGTGGCTCTGCTCCTGATGGTGGAAATGTGGGGGGGAATAATTTTAATATAGCTGATTTCACCCCGTCGTCTAACAACTTTGATGACGATGTGCCGTTCTAAAAAGAAGCGAGCCAAAGTCTTAGTTTCATTCCCCATAGGCTCGTCATGCCTGTTGTAGTGAAGCGGATCTCACCCTGAGTATCAATAATGAACATACTGGGGGTGACCGCCACTCCCCAAGCTTTGCTGATTTGGCCGTTATCATCATTAAGGGTTTCAAATCGATAGTTGTGTTTTTTTAGGTAGCGATCGATTTCTTCATCGCTGCCCGACGACAGTGCTATGGACATGACATTAAATTCATTTGCATGTGCCACGCTGCTAACAAAAGGTGAGGTCGTACGGCAGATAGGGCACCAGCTCCCCCAGAAATAGACGAGAGTTGGACTCTTACTGTAGTCGATACTGCTCAAATTAGGGGCTTGACCCGTGTTCATATCACGTTGCTGATATTGAGTGATCACCAGTATTACTATTAGCATCAGTGTTAATGTTTTTAGGTTTGACAGCCAAAATGCTTTATCGGTGAGGTTTTTCTTTAGAGAGGCAATCACGTTATTTAGCACAGGTGTCCCTTTAAGGTTTTTAATGTCGACTTATGTTAGCAGTTTAATAAAAAATATGGCTATTGTTAGCTAAGCTTGATGTTCTGTTATTTATAGCAAGGTAATATAGTAAAATACTTGTGCTTAATTGGATTAAAACGGCGTATAGATGACAAAAGATACTGAAGATAAGTTATCAGACGGTAAAAAATTAGATGAACAGGTTGGTGATGATCCTCTAATACAGGGCTTCAAAAAGCGAACCCTAACGTCGGCTGAGGCATTACAGTTCTTACAGCAAAACAAAGGTCGATTAGAGAAATCGTTAGCGTCGATTGATAAGCGCGATGTGGTTTCTAAAATTACTGTTTTTTCAATGGCTATCTTTTCAAAGTTAGCAGGCTGGATAGATTTGATGAAGCGAGGTTTTGTCAACTTATTGATGAAAGTGCCGGCTCCTGAGATTATTAAACAAAGTCTCCATACCGCCAGTGTTGTGACCAACTTCAAAGGCATGGTCGATTTTATTCGAACTAAATATTATGCTTTTAAGCAGTCACCCTACAATGACAAGCTGGTTCATCACATGGATGAGCTGATTGGCCATGCGACTCAGCAAGGATTGGATTTTAAGCAGCACTTTCCAGAAATGGTCGATAAGCTTGTTGCCCGTAAAAATCAGATGTTACAGCACTCTTATTTTAAAGAATTCAATAAAAGTAACTTAGAGCGTTTACTTGCAATACCTTTTTCATTCAAGCGTTCATTGTCTCCCGTATTACCTGACAGGGCGCTATGGCACAAATTATTTGGGGTTTTAGAATCACGTTATATTCAAGATATTGTGTTAGTGGATGATGATGGCAAACAGACCTCGTTTAAAGATGATTCTAAAAGGCAAGTTGAATCGAGTCACAGCGTTCGTCATCTATATGAAGCGTCGGTATTTAAGGCGCATGGCCATCGAGTATTTATCATTGGCCATCATGAAGGGTATTTAGGTCCTTATTTTGTGCGCAGTGCATTGCGTCGTTTGGGATTTGATAATTTAGCTGAAAATAATAATACCGTCGTGGGTCCTCGTATGTTCTCTAGCTTATTGCTAAAAAGCGGTGCCAGTAATGTTGGGAATATGTTTTTAACTTTACCGTCGCAGCGCACGACAAAAGTGAATGAAGACAGTTTAGCGGCGGCTTTACAGAAAAGTGCTCGTCGTACTCAGTTTTTAATCAAGATGCCCGACGTCGGCTTAAAATTAATAGAGCAGTTTAGTTATCGTGATTTTATGCAATTAATTTTGCACTATCAAAACCTCCACAATGAGCAGGTTAAGTTGAACAGCAGCTTATCTTGGATAGATAAAGTATTAAGCGCAGACGAAACATCTGAATTAATCGATTATTTGTTAGCCTGTGATGCGGTTAACGTGGCGGCTGAACTTGATAAGCAAGATTACGATTTATTTAAGCAAGTAATGCACGAGCCGTTTTTAATTTTTCCAGAAGGTTCCCGCTCATACGTTGAAGAAAATGGCGATATAACGTTGAAGTATTTTAACCCTAAATATTTACAGGCTTATTTACGCCCAGGCGATGTGATCTTACCACTGAGCTTAGTGGGTGGATCTGATATTTTACAAGGTATTAGATTAACAAAAGGTAAGTTGGGTTTATCGTTAGGTGAACCTTATGAGGTCAGCGCAGAAATGATAGAAAACTATGCTGAAGAAGGGATCGAAGTTATGCGCAATATTGCTAACTTACCCAACACGAAAAAAGTACATCTGAGTGATGCGGTGCAGGCAGGCAAAAAGAATGAGTAACGTCAGCGCAGTAACTAAAGCTAGTCGAGCGGATAGCTTGGTGATATTGGATTTCGAGACAACCGGTTTATCACCGAATATGGGTGATCGAGCGATTGAAATTGGTGCCGTTCGTTTGGTTGAGGGTGAAATTACAGAGCGTTTCCAAGCGCTAATGAACCCTGGTCAGCGAGTCAGTACTTTTATTGAAAACTTTACCGGTATTAGCAATGATATGCTGGTAAATGCTGATTCGTGCGAGGTTGTCATGGACCGATTCGCAGACTTTATAGGTGATGATAACTTAATTGCCCACAATGCATCCTTTGATAAGCGTTTTTTAGATGCTGAACTTGAACGTATTGGCCGTCATTACATGGGTGATTTTTCTTGCTCGTTATTATTATCAAGACGTATTTTTCAAGATGCCTTTAGTCACAAGTTAGGTGACTTAGTTCGCTTTACGAATATCGAAAGTTCTGGGGGATTTCACCGGGCTTTATACGACAGTGAGATGACGGCGAAGGTATGGATGAAAATGTTAGAGGATATTGCAGAGCGCTATGACGTGTTTGATATTCCTTTTGAACTGATTAAAAAGCTCGCGAAGACTCCTAAAAAGGGCATTGATAAATTGCTGTTATCGTATGGTGTTTGATGGCTTCAAGATTTTGTGACTTTTAAGGCTTAAAATCGTATCATTCAGCACATAATTTATCTTCTCTATTCCTTTGAATTTTAGGTCTTTCTCTATGTCCTCTACTACTGCCTCCTCTTCTGCTATTAAGCTTACTGAATACAGCCATGGTGCAGGTTGTGGGTGCAAAATATCTCCTCAAGTCTTGGAAACAATCGTTGCGACTAAGCTTGACGTGAAAATGGATCCTAATTTGTTGGTTGGAAACAGCAGCAAAGATGATGCTGCTGCCTACGATATGGGTAACGGTCAGGTAGTTTTGAGCACCACCGATTTCTTTATGCCCATTGCTGATGATCCTTTCGATTTTGGCCGTATTGCCGCAACGAACGCAATCAGTGATATTTACGCCATGGGCGGTAAGCCGTTGATGGCGATTGCGATTCTGGGTTGGCCGATCAATATTTTATCCGCCGAAGTGGCGCAGCAAGTTGTCGATGGCGGACGCCAAGCCTGTATGGATGCTGGCATTATGTTAGCGGGTGGTCACAGCATTGATTCTCCTGAACCGATTTTTGGTCTTGCGGTAACGGGTCAGGTAGAGAAATCTAAGTTAAAGCAAAACAATACGGCGACTCCTGGTTGTAAGTTGTATCTGACTAAAAAGTTAGGTGTGGGTATTTTAACCACCGCGCAAAAGCAAAAGAAGCTAAAGCCAGAGCATGAGGGGTTAGCCGTTGAAGTGATGTGCCAGCTGAATAAGATTGGCGCAGATGTCGCTGATATTGTCGGCGTAACGGCCATGACCGATGTGACGGGTTTTGCTCTGATGGGGCACTTAATTGAAATGTGCGAAGGCAGCGGCGTAAAAGCTAAAATCAACTTTGATACGATTCCCTTTTTAGAACCGGTAAAAGACTATCTTGAAATGGGTTGCGTTCCCGGTGGAACGATACGTAACTTCGATTCGTATGGGCATAAACTGGCGCCGATGAGTGAAGAGCAGCGCAATTTATTATGTGATCCGCAAACCAGTGGTGGTTTGTTGATTGCGGTTAAAGAAGAAAGCGAAGCAGAACTAGTAGCGCTATTATCAGACGCTGGTTTGTATGCGCAGCCGATTGGTGAGTTGTTTGCGAACGATGACAATGCAACGGTATTGGTTGAGGTCGTTTAATGATGACGGCTAATAAAAGGCAGGATACTGATGACTACGAGGCATTATTTTTAGCTGATACACCGATGTTTGATACCCGTGCACCGATTG
>JBNMPQ010000025.1:0-17546 GCA_051276935.1 Oleispira sp.
AGGGGATTCGAACCCCTGTTACCGCCGTGAAAGGGCGGTGTCCTAGGCCTCTAGACGATGGGGACACACCGTTTGAGTGATGTGCATTCTACACATCAATTTTCGATTTGCAAGAATTTTCTTTTGCAAATCAACAACTTAACTTTAGCCTAGTAAAGATAAGTTATTTGGAGCGGAAAAGGAGACTCGAACTCCCGACCCCAACCTTGGCAAGGTTATGCTCTACCAACTGAGCTATTTCCGCAACACACATCAATTAGCCACGTACTGATACCGATCTTTCCAAAGAAAGATGGTATCCCCAAGGGGATTCGAACCCCTGTTACCGCCGTGAAAGGGCGGTGTCCTAGGCCTCTAGACGATGGGGACGTCTTGCTAATCAACGGCGCGCATTCTATGAAGGATACACTTTTGAGTCAACCTCTTTTTTAGGTCTAGACTGTATTAATATAAACTAGGCTTCATAAACAATCCGATGCAGGGGAAAAATAGCCATGTCGACCACCAGCTTAATTTTTATTGTCATACTCGTTTGCGCCCTATGCATTATAAGCCTCTGGGCTGTTCAACTTAAACGCCAAAGGGCTATAGAGAAAGCGCGAAAAACCATTATCTACACGGCACACATTAATCAATTACAGCAAATTGCTGAAGCAACCGCCAAATACCTTGACGACCAACTCATTCAGTTCTTAGCAAGTCGAATTGATTACAGTGCTCAATTACTTACTCGGCATAAAATAATCCCTGACAAGCGCTGCCAGCACGTTATCGAGCAAGCTCAAGGATGGGCAGCCGATCCTAAGATGCTGCGTAAACAGGCACGAAAAGGAAAACCAGAGAGTCAGCAGAAAATCCTTAGTTTACTAAAATCCATTATTCAGCATATTCGCCAAGGTGTTATGGAGCAACAAGTTAGTCGCAATCAAGCCAATAAATTGGCTCACGCGACCAAATTCAGCAAGATTAAACTCAACTGCAATCATTATCAGAAAATGGCAGACGAAGCATTAAAAACAGGCGAACTACAACAAGGAATTAATACACTTAAAAAAATCAAAGCCTTAATCGGCAAGGTATCGCCTCTTCCTACTGATTTACAGCAGCAATTAATTGAATGCCAAGGCTTAATTGATAACACACAACAAGCACTTAACGAGCAAAGTGAAAATTCAACCAGAAAACGCTTAGAGGAAGCATTTGATAAGGAAGAAGAGCAAGATCAAGACTGGCAGAAAAAACAGTTATATGATTAATAAAACAACGTTTGAGAGTGATACATTAAATTTGTAACATTCGTTACCTTATAATATTCACTCATAAACTATCATGCTAATATAACTATTCAACTGTCTGTTTAGTCAGTATTTCGTTGTAGTGATCAAAAGCAGGATGCTATTTCATGTGGTCAAAGTTCAATAATCATCTGGCGATAAAGATTGCTTTTTTTACAGTTATTACTGCGACCCTACTAGGATTTTTAATCGGCAGCTTTCAAATCTGGTCTAACCTGAAAGATAGAAAACAACGTATTCAAGACTCTTTACACATTGTAATTTCAACAACCCTGCCCTCTTTAGCTTTAGCAACTTACAATTTCAATGTTCATCTTAACCAGAAATTAGTCAATAGCCTCGCCGCACACCCAGATATAATAAATGCATCGATTGTCAACAATAAAGGCAAAGAGCTCTCGATTGCTACCACCCATAAAGCCTGCACACCCTCTGATTTAGATGTATTTCTTTATGGCAGTAACAATCAATTTGAATACCCTCTCTCCCATCAAGAAACATTACTTGGCAAACTAATAATCGAAGTAAATTATTGCAAGCAAACCGATTATTTTATTGCAGAAGTTAAAAAAACACTTATTTCAAACTTTATACTCAGCCTTAGTATCGCTCTATTCATTTATATTATTTTTTATCACTTTATTAGCCAACCTATTAGCGACTTAGTTAGACGCTTGCAGGGGTTAGATCCGACCGCTATTGATTATTCCAGCTTGCAACACTTGAACAGTAACAGACAAGATGAAATAGGCTCTCTGATTAATCATTTCTCGAATTTACTGCGCACGACTCACGACCAAGTTAGTCGTCTTAAATCCGCAGAACAGACTATTAACAATTATTCAACAAATCTTGAAGATTTGGTTGCAAAGAGAACAAAAGCATTGACGGCTATAAACCGACAATTAAAAGAAGTAAACCAAGAACTTGAGCTATCTCAAAAACTCTCAAAACGCTTTAATCAAAGCCAATTCAAGCTATTAAGCAACCTTACTCATGAATTTCGTTTCCCTCTAACAACCACGATTCAAACCTTATCGTCTTTACAAAATGACAGTAAAACAGCCGAAGATCATTTGGTATTACAACGATCCATCAATCAGAATAAAACTATTTTATCATTGCTTTCTGAACTGGATAGCATCGCAAAACTAAGAAGTAATTTAAATAAAAATAATCTTAGCCCCTTCAGCTTTAAGCGAATATTTTCAAACATTGAAGCAATTTTCAATGAAAAAAATTGCCCCTGCACATTTTTTATTCGTTATGATGATACCGTATCAAATAACCATATTGGTGACATTCAAAAGATTGAATCTTTACTCTTCAACCTAATGGCCAATATCTATTACTGCTCTCCAGAGCAGCGTATTAACATTGATATTTTTGAAAATAATCAAAATATATCAATGACATTATCAGCTCCAAGTTTGATGATTAATGAACACTTATTTGAACAAATAATAGTGCCCTTTTCTAATACACTTTCAAACTTAAGACTGACGGGTCTAGGCTTAGCTTTTTCAGAAGATCTCGTTGAAACTTTAGAAGGTAAGATTCATCGAAGCAGTAACTCTCAAAACGAATATGAACTCTCATTGCAACTGCCTCTTCTATCCAGTGACGAACAACTTCATAGAATATGCCAACAACTTCCTTCTGGCGGCATCCGAATTAATACATCGCAACAACTGATTGCTGATCGAATTACGGATATCCTTAATGAATGGCAACTTCCTTTTAATAATTCTGAGCAGAGCAGCGACACGCCTGTTATTTTAATTACTGACACTGAAACAGACTGCCAAGACGCGGCCTTTATTATTGGCCTAGGTCAACGGTATGATCAAATTAAGGAATTAAAGGGGATCAGTGTCTTTTCAATAAGGACAATGACAGAGGGACGATTATTCAACGCTATCATTCAAGCTTGCAGTAAACTAGAGCATAATAAAACGTCAACCCAGCTCGCACGCATATTACTCGTTGAAGATAATGCAATTAATCGAATGCTGAGCCAACGATTTCTTAAAAACCTAAACACTGACATAGAAATGGTAGAAGATGGCCGCGAAGCGTCCATCATCTGCACACAAAAGAAATTTGATTTGATTTTTATGGACTGCCAAATGCCGATCATGGATGGATTTCAAGCAACACGCCAAATTAGACGCACTCCTCTCAACCAAGCCACTCCCATCATCGCGCTAACAGGACTCGATTCTGACAATGAACGACAAGCCTGCCTGCAAGCAGGAATGAATGATTTTATTACTAAACCTTTCACTCAAGAACAGTTACACAATGCAATTATTCAGTGGCTACCAAGCGAAGAGCAAGAGTCTTAGCCTTCCCTAAACAACATTAACTCAAAGCATACAACATAGACTTCAGTGTCTCTCTGAGCTGAATCAAGTTTTTAGCATCAGCATCGCCTTGACACAGTAAAGCCCTAGGAATGAGCTTTGCCGCTTCTCTCAAGTCGATACCTGAAGACGTTAAACTCACAAGCACAATACGTTCATCTTGCTCACTGCGCTTACGAGTCAACAGATCTTTAGCTTCCATACGTTTAAGTAATGGCGTCACGGTTCCGGTATCGAGTTTTAACTTCTCAGTCAGCTGACTAACCGCCAAACCTACCTGCCCACTCTCTAAGCCTTGCCACATGACAAGCATGACTAAATATTGAGGATAAGTAAGATCCAGCGGCTTTAATAACGGCGTATAATTTTGTATTACCTTGCGCGACAAACTATACAGGCTGAAGCATAATTGATTATCAAGATGCAATTCCGGATACACTTTAAGCGATTCATTCTTTACGTTTTTTACCATCGAGTTTATGAGCCTGCCAATGCTGCTTCAATATCAGATCTTAACGCTTCAGGCTTAGTGGTTGATGCATAGCGCACAACATCACCCTGCTTATTTACCAAAAACTTAGTGAAGTTCCACTTAATTTTTTTTGTCCCCAAAACACCCGGAGCTTTAACCTTTAATTCTTGATACAGCGGTGCAGTATTATCGCCATTCACTTCAATTTTAGAAAACATAGGAAAGCTCACACCGTAGTTCTTTTGACAAAAACTGGCAATATCGCTATCGGCGCCTTTTTCTTGCTCACCAAACTGATTACACGGAAAACCTAATACAACTAAACCTTGGGTTTTATATTCTTCATATAAAGCCTCTAGGCCTTCATATTGATTGGTAAAACCACACTTACTGGCGGTATTAACGATAAGTACAACCTTGCCTTGGTATTGAGATAGATCCTGCATTTCCCCTGACAATAACGGCATTTCTTTGCTTAGCAACGACATGAGTGTATTCCTATTTTAAATCACGTAATGAATTGAGTAAGGGTTATTTAAGCAGCTAACATTATATTGCGCAAAATATTATTGCTTAAAATAAACCAGCCTATCCATTATTACTTATTAGTCTTAGTCTCTTCTAACGATATAGAGGCCGAATTAATACAATATCGTAATCCACTAGGCGCCGGGCCATCAGGAAAAACATGTCCCAAATGGGCGTCGCAACGCTTGCAAACAACTTCGGTGCGTGTCATGAAATGGCTAACATCCCTGTGCTCTTCAACCGCGCCTTCAGTAACCGGCTGGCTGAAGCTAGGCCAGCCGCAACCTGCATCAAATTTTGATTCAGAATCAAACAAGGCCTCACCACAACAAATACACTCGTACCGCCCAGGGGCTTCACAATCATAGTATTTACCGGTGAAGGCACGCTCAGTTCCTTTTTCCTGAGTAACAAAGTAACTTTCCTTGCTTAATTGCGCTGCCCATTCTGCTGGAGTTTTTACGATTTTATCTTTGTCAGAAGTCATTATCTATTACTCACTTTCAATCTCTGTAAATTTTCATCATTCAAGGGTATCATTAGCCGTTTATACTATTTTGTACATTATTAATTAAGGCGGAATGCGCTCCATGCAGGATATTCTCAAATCCAACAAACTGGCTAATGTTTTTTACGATATCCGTGGGCCAGTTGCGCATGCCGCCAAAAAAATGGAAGAAGACGGCCACCGTATCCTTAAACTGAATATTGGTAACCCTAAACCTTTCGGTCTCGACGCACCTGAAGAAATCATCCAAGATGTTATTCTAAACTTACCTGATTCTGAAGGCTATTGCGACTCAAAGGGCCTATTTTCTGCCCGTAAAGCGGTAATGCAATACAGCCAGCAAAAAGGCATTAAAGACGTAGGCATTGAAGATATTATTTTAGGAAATGGGGTTAGTGAGCTCATTGTAATGTCGATGCAAGGCTTATTGAATACGGGCGATGAAGTACTTATTCCTTCTCCAGACTATCCTCTCTGGACCGGTGCTGTCAGTTTAGCCGGTGGAACGCCTATTCATTATCACTGTGACGAACA
The DNA here is from genome assembly GCA_051276935.1 of Oleispira sp. Taxonomy (GTDB): domain Bacteria; phylum Pseudomonadota; class Gammaproteobacteria; order Pseudomonadales; family Oceanobacteraceae; genus Oleispira. Next base: position 5,704 of record JBNMPQ010000025.1, read on the forward strand.
GTCCAGCTGGTTTCCAGACATGGATGATATTCGCAAAAAAGTGAATAAAAATACGAAAGCACTGGTATTAATTAACCCCAATAACCCTACTGGTGCGGTTTATCCTGATGAAGTTCTATTAGAATTGATTCAAATTGCACGTGAGAATGGCCTAATCATTTTTTCGGATGAAATTTATGACAAAATTTTGTTCGACGGTGCAACCCATACATCCACAGCCTCATTGGCCGATGATTTATTATTCATCACCTTCAATGGTCTATCAAAAAACTATCGTTTGGCGGGGTTCCGTGCGGGCTGGATGATCGTTAGCGGCGCGAAGCATAAGGCCAAAGATTACATTGAAGGGTTAGAGATGCTTGCATCTATGCGCCTTTGTGCAAACGTGCCATCTCAACACGCGATTCAAACATCGTTAGGGGGCTACCAAAGCATTGATGATTTAGTAGCACCAGGCGGCCGTATTTATGAGCAGCGCAACATTGCTTATGACGCTTTAAATAGCATTCCTGGCATCAGCTGTACCAAACCAATGGGCGCGTTATACTGCTTTCCTAAGATCGACATCAAAAAGTTCAACATTCATAACGATGAACGCATGGTATTGGACTTATTAGAGCAGCAAAAAATATTAGTCGTTCATGGTACTGCGTTTAACTGGGCTCAACCTGATCATTTTCGTGTGGTATTTTTACCGCGCCCTGAAGATTTAAACCTTGCCCTCGACAAGATGGGTCAGTTCTTTTCTTCTTACAAACAGCTGTAAATACTAGAAATGTTAGATGTCCATATCGATGATTTCTTTAAAGACTGTGCAGTCATTCTACTGCACGGCTTTAAATACTTTCCTACCAAACAAGTTCTCTATGTTGAAGACATTTGTGGCCCTGACGAAGCCGATGAATTTGGCTTACATAGCCCGCGACATTTAGCCGGCTTTGGCGCCATCATTTGGCTACATGAGGAAGGTTATATTCGCTTTAGCGAAGTTGATCGTCAAGAGTCCGTCGATGATTTTGTACTTGCTAGTAAAGCCTTCACTCGCCTTCTCACCGCCGACAGCGAAGAACCGACCACCAGTCTTGCACAGAAGATTGAATTTGCCCGCTTGCAACAAGACTCCAATTTACTTGGAAGATTGATGAAAGAGCATTTCTTACCGGCTTAAACGACCTCTTAATTATTTAAACCCCTAGTATTTACTAAACTTTACGCCCAAATAGTCAAAGTTTCATAACAATGACTGGTCTTCGTCTTACTTCCTGATAAAATAGTAATGGTTATCATTTACTTCTTTAAGGAACCTCAATGCGCTTGCTCTTATTAACTTTAGCTTTGGCTACCTCCTCTCTTGCTGCAAATTTGGTTCAGGCTGAACAAGTCAACATTTACTCTTTTCGCCAGCCATTTTTAATCGAACCTATACTGGCTGAATTTACTAAAAACACAGGCATAGAGACCAAAATAGTTTTTGCAAAAAAAGGGCTTATCCAGCGCCTTGAGCGAGAAGGCAATTTATCTCCCGCCGATATTGTCCTTACCTCTGACTTCAGTAAGTTGTTACAGTTAAAAGAGCAGGGTTTAAGCCAAGCATTTGAGCTGTCTGATACGTTAAATACTATTCCTAAGCAATTTCGCGACTCTGAAAATCATTGGTTAGCACTTACAAAACGCGTTCGTAATATCTATTCATCGAAAGCTCGCACTGGCGACCTTGATAACATTCGCTATGAAGATCTAGCCGACCCTAAATTCAAAGGTCGACTATGCACCCGTTCAGGTAAACATCCTTACAATTTGGGGCTTGTGGCATCGATGATTGCACATCATGGAGAAGCAGAAACTGAGACTTGGTTAAAGGGCGTTAAAGCCAATTTAGCTCGTAAACCTCAAGGTAATGACCGTAGTCAAGTAAAAGCCATCAAAGAGGGTCTGTGTGATATTTCATTGGGCAATAGTTACTACTTGGGTAAAATGCTGCAAGACCCTAATCAAGTTGCTTGGGCCAATGCTGTTAATCTAAACTTTCCGAACCAAAAAGATCGTGGCTCACACATCAATGTTTCTGGCGCAGTAATAGCAAAATATGCCCCACACAAAACATCAGCACAAGCATTACTGGAGTTTTTATCCACTCGCCAGGCACAAAATTTATACGCTGATTTAAATATGGAATATCCAGTGTCTCCTGACGCACAACCATCAACCTTGGTTAAAAGTTGGGGAACCTTTAAAGAAGACTCTCTGCCATTAGAAAAAATTGCTCAATACAGACAGCAAGCATTAAAATTGATCGACAAGGTTCATTTTGATTTATAATACTCAATCTTATTGTTGTTATTATTGTAATTGTATTAAAAGTAACCTAGTTAAATGAATGTAAAGCACACTGCAAGCCCGCACAATGCGGGCTTTATCATGTCAGCAAGCACAGCAATTATTTGCTTTATTATGCTTATGCCGATTATCGCTCTGCTCTTCGAGTCTTTATCAAGCATCGTCGCGCCTGACGATAACGATAATACCTTCAGCAACTTGGCTGATAGCGTTCTATTTGAGTATATTAAAAACAGTTTAGCCGTTGTATCAGGTACTTTGTTTTTTGCGTGTTTATTCTCCATAGCACCGTCTTGGTGGTGTGCTCGATATGAGTTTACAGGACGGCGCTACTTACAATGGATGATGATTTTCCCTCTCGCCATTCCAGCTTATATATCAGCCTATATTTATACGGATGCGTTAGATTATGCGGGCCCAATTCAGTCAAGTTTAAGAACAATATTTGCTTGGCAGTCGCCTAATGACTACTGGTTTGTAGACATTAGAAGCCGCTGGGGTGCGAGCTTAATGTTAGGACTGGCCCTTTCCCCTTATATTTTTTTATTACTACGGAATACTTTTGAACAAGGCTCAAGAAACTTAACCCAAGCCGCTCAATTAATGGGGGCAAGTCCGCGTAAGATATTTTGGACAATCCACCTGCCACTCGCTCGCCCTGCACTGGCCATTGGCTGCACCTTGGTCGCTATGGAGTCCCTAGCAGATTATGGTACTGTTCAGCTATTCGCTATCAACACATTAACGACCGCCATATATGATAGCTGGCTGGTCTATGGAAGCCTTGCTAGCGCTGCTAAAATATCGTGTTTGACGCTGTTATTTGTTATTACCCTCACGGCTATTGAGAAAAGTAGCCGTAAAAAGCAACTGCATTTCGATAGTCGCACCGGGAAAACGAATGAAAAAATAATCGCCAGTAATTCTAGAGCCTGCTTCATTTGGTTATTTTGTGGACTTATTTTTTGTCTTGGTTTTTTGATTCCTCTCATAACCCTTATAAGTTATTGCTCCGATTATTGGTTTGAAAACATCAACGGTAATGTCTGGCAACATAGCCAAAGTACCTTTATGTTAGCCATCAGTGCCGCTTTCATCGCCACTCTATTGGCCATTTTTTTTAACAGTCAGCAGCGCTTTGTACCAAATATTAAGAACCAGACACAACTAAGTTTATCGTCTTTAGGGTATGCAATTCCTGGTACGGTTCTGGCCATCGGAATACTCATTCCACTGGGGCAGCTCGATGTCTGGGTTAATTCCTTGATTCAATGGCTAGGCTTTGAAAAAGTTGGGTTAATATTTTCAGGCACCAGCTTTGCTTTGATACTGGCCTTTGTTATTCGATTCTCAGCTATTAGTAACGGCAGCATTCAAGCAGCTTATAAGCAAATGCCAACCAACCTTGACACTGCTTCAATCATGCTTAAAGCCTCACGATTTAAAACATTCCGCAAAATCCACCTACCAATTATGCGACCCGCCTTGATCAGTGCTTTTTTATTGGTGTTTATCGAATGCGTTAAAGAGCTACCCGCATCCTTATTATTACGCCCTTTTGACTTCGAAACTCTGGCAACCTATGTTTATCAGTTTGCATCAGACGAACAATTAGAACATGCTGCTTCGAGTGCACTGCTCATTGTCGTCGTCAGTTTACTCCCCATACTATTGCTCACTCGCAATCAGAAAATGCAATAGTTTATACACAGTGAATTATAGCCGTGCGTTGGCAGTGGAAAATTAAAATATGAGCAATAACAATCACGCACAAAAGAAAGTAACCGCACTCGAAATATTCAATGTCCAGTTAGCGATGGGTGAACAAAAAATATTGCAAGAATTGACCTTTGATTTATCTGAAGGTGAAATACTGTGTTTGTTAGGCCCCAGTGGATGTGGTAAGACAACCACGTTAAAAACCATTGCAGGATTGTCAATTCCTCAGCAGGGCCAGATCAGTTTATTTGGCAATTCCGTTTTTTCTGACAATAAAATAAACCAGCCTCCAGAACAGCGGTCGATTGGTTTTATTTTTCAAGACTATGCTCTTTTCCCACACATGACCGTTGGCCAGAATATAGCCTATGGACTCTCGAGCCTGAACAAACAAGAAAAACAATTACGTATTAAAGAAAGCCTCGAGTTGGTTGAACTAACAGACCTTGAACATCGATACCCTCATGAATTATCGGGCGGACAACAGCAACGTATTGCCGTCGCTCGTGCTCTGGCGCCTAAACCAAAACTGTTGTTAATGGACGAGCCTTTTTCGAATATTGATGGTCAAGTTAAACGCCGTATGATGGCTGATTTACGAAGGCTATTAAAAACACACAACATTAGCTGTATTTTTGTTACTCATGCTAAAGAAGAAGCTTTCGCCTTTGCCGATAAAACAGCCGTAATGATCGATGGGCATATTGAACAACTCGATATTCCAGCAAAAGTATTTAACCAACCGAATACACTTGCCGTTGCCGAATTTATGGAGTCCGGTAATCTAGCAACCCTAAAACACAGTCAGCAAGTACTTGATAGAATTCCATCTAAATGGCCTAGAGACATCGACAATATTGGCTATTGGTTATTTAAACCTCAGCACTTAATTCTTAGCCATAGCCTACTAAATACAGGAATAGAACTCATTGACAGCACTTATATTGGACGCGGCTATCAACATGAGATTGCCATTCGCCTAACAAAGAGTAGCCATTCAACGACCATCTGGAAAGCAGAAACTGAGGCGCCGTTAGACATCGCTGTTGGCGAAAACATTGCACTTGAGTATGCTCAACTCCCTCATTGGCTTCAAAAATAAGATATAGTCAGCTAAGAGACTGATTCTGCTTTATAATAAATTCACTCAATACTGACTTTGGTTGATATGGTAACAATGCTCACCCATTCAATAACAAAACGCATCATCATTTTATTCAGTTGCTTACTAGGAATGTCAGGTGCACAGGCAAACTGGGGCACCACGGTGGCTACAGATGATACTAGCATCAATTTAGGCCCTGACATTCAGTGGGTTAAAGACGATACGAACCAGCTAACGTTTGAGCAAGTTAAACGACTGCCTCAAGAAGAATTCAATAATGGTTCTCAATATACCTTTAATAGGGGTTATACATCCTCCGGCTATTGGTTGCGTTTTCGTTTAAATGTTCCCACAGAGCTTATTAATAGCCCATGGCTATTAGAAATCCCTTTTCCACTATTAGACTATGTGGCGCTGTATTCCCCAGATAAAAACAATGCATATTCGGTAATCTACACTGGCGATCGAAGCCTATTCTCTCAGCGTGATTTAAATACTACTGACTTTGTTTTTAAACTAAAACCAGAACAAAAAAATAACGTTTATTATCTACATGTTAAAACAAAAGACAGCCTACAAGTGCCTTTGCACCTATGGCATGTTGATCACTTCCCCAAACACAATGCCTATGTAAACGGCCTACAAGGCATTTATTTTGGCATTATGCTCGTTATGATTCTGTACAATTTATTTATTTATTTATCAGTTCGTGAACGCAGCTACCTTTATTACATTAGCTACATCAGTACATTTACTCTTTTTCAAGCGAGCATTCAAGGTTTCAGCTTTGAGTATCTTTGGCCAAATAAAACCGGTTGGGCCAACATTAGCATTCCTTTTCTAGGGGTTTTATCGCTGTTTTTTGCTTCTCTTTTTGCGCGGAGTATTTTACAGACCCATTTACTAATCCCCAAATTTGATAAAGGGCTTGTGATGATCGCAGCAGCTCTATTCTGCACATTGCCTGTGGTGCTGTTCGCTGATTATGATGTGGGCATTATTGCTGCTCTTTTATGTACTTTTATCTTTTTTAATTTGGTATTGGTGATTTCATGCTTGGCTGCGCTTAAAGGCAATCGAACAGCCAAAGTATTTGTAGTCGCTTGGGCCATCTTCTTGATTTCAGGCGTCATAAGCATGCTAGGCGCATTAAACGTATTACCCATTGAATACGCTAGCCAAGTTGCTTTACAAATAGGCTCTGCCATTGAAGTTATTTTGTTATCGCTCGCTCTTGCCGATCGAATTAATGTTATTGAAAAAGAAAAAGTCGAAATAGAAGCAAAATCTCGTGAAACATTACTTCAAGCTAATATTCAATTAGAAAACAGCAATCGATTAAAAGATGAATTTATTGCAACCATAAGTCATGAAATACGCACGCCTATGAACGGTGTGCTGGGCTCTGCACAATTGCTGTTAGATACCCAACCGGATGAGTATCAATCACTGTATATCGATACAATTAATCGCTCTGGACAAACACTGTTAGAAATTCTTAATAATATTCTCGACTACTCTAAAATTGAAGCCGATAAGCTAGAGCTGGAACCCATTGAATTTGAATTAGAAGAGATGGTTAATGAATGCGCTGAATTTTTCAGTGTTCTTGCCAGCCAAAATAACGTAAAGCTGTTTGTCAGAATTCACCGCAATACCCCTAAAAGAATAATCTCTGACCCTGTTCGCTTTAAACAAATTTTGTTAAACCTTATAAGTAATGCGTTTAAGTTCACTTCACGCGGCCAAGTTGTTGTTCATGTGCAACTATCTGAAGACTCAAACAATAAAATTTATATTGAAGTAGAAGACAGTGGCTGCGGATTAACTTACGAGCAGCAAAACATTTTATTTCAGCCTTTTGTTCAAGTCGATGCCAGTAGCTCTCGTGAGAAAGGGGGCACAGGTCTCGGTTTAGCCATTAGTAAAAAATTAACACGATTAATGCAAGGGGATATCGGTGTTCATAGCTTACCGGGAAAAGGGGCAACCTTTTGGTTTACAGCAGCAATAAAGGTAATTGAAAAAGAAACAAATAATCGATTTTTTAGTGATAAAAGCGTCTGTTTATTGCTATCCAATAAATACCAAGAAACGTTAATACAAGAGCAGCTGCAAGATTGGGAAGTTAATATAATCAGCCGTAACATGCTGCAATACGATAATGAAATAAACGTTATTAGTGACAACGCAAACCTGCCAGAGTTATTAAACCTAGGAATTCTTGCTCAAAATATTATTATTATCTCTGACAGTACACATAAACTCGATGAAGCGGTTCACACGATCACTTCGCCTATAACGCCACAAAAATTACGCCACGCATTACGGTCCTGCGACTCTTCATTATTAAAAACAAGCTTGCAGAATGAGCAAAGGAAAATAGAGAATAAAACTCCCGACTTCTCTCAACTTCGCGTATTGGCGGTCGACGATAACAGTGTTAACAGAATGATTATCAAAAAGATGCTGAGTAAATACAAAGTTGAAGCAGACATCGCTGTTGGCGGTTTGGATGCGATGGAGTTTATTCGAGAACAGAAAAAAACGTATGATTTAATTCTAATGGATATTGAAATGCCAATGAAGGATGGCTACCAGACCACTGATGATATTCGTCAATACGAACTCGAACACAACCAACGACCCTGCAAAATTGTGGCCGTTAGCGCTCATTCAATGAAAGAGTCTCGTGGAAAAGCATTAATTTCTGGTATGGATGACTTCTTAAGCAAGCCCATCGATCAAAATATTTTGATCGATGTACTGACAATGACTAAAACCCAATCTTCCACACTCCAGTAACTTATGGGTGACCCGATACAATCATCGAAACATTAGATAGATCAACATTATCTAATCCAAAGGAGCCGATTGAAGCGTCTGCAATTGAAACAGATCCAATGCCCATATCAAAAGTAAGACTTTGAGGATTAATATGTAGGCCATCATCATCGGCATGAATATCCACTTTAATTTTGGCAACGATGTCACTTAATGCAATACCTTGAGTGCCCCATTCCTCTAACGATTCAAAGTAAGTCGAAGAAGCAAAAAATACATCTTCAATTTTCATATTTAATCCAGATATGTCGATATCTAAATCTGCAATGCCAATTTCAGCATCGGTTAAAATATGCGAATTGGAAGCATCAATTTTCATGCGAAATTTTGTCGCAACACCGTTGATACTGATAGAATCGAAAATGGTAGCAGACTCAACGCTATTAGCGCTTTGCAACTGAACGCTTCCAGTCGTTATACCAAAATCTATAATCCCCCCAACTGCAGGATCAACCCCACCTGATATGACTAAATCACCGTCAGCTAAAACATCAATTTTTATAAGAGAGCCATCCAGTTTAATACCAGAGTGAGAACCTGGGCCCCAGTCAACGCCAAAATACGTTTGTTTATTGCCTCCACCAATAACGATGTTATTAACACTGAGACTGCCTTCATCTGTATATTTAATACTGCCTATTGTGGCATAAAGATCTGCGTCAATAGTAACACCCGACTGACCGCTAATATCACCGAGCGCTTCGTCATCGATAAGGTCAAAATCTGCTTGAGAAACTGAAGTTACAGTCAATATACATAACGTTAAAAATGATATTTTCATATCGCTCCGTGATTAACTTAATTATTTTTGTGCAGTCTATGTAAGCGAATTCACTGGCGCAATATATCTATCCGGTTTTAAAAGATAAATCACCTTTAACTATTAGAACAAAATTATTGGTCGTAAGATAATGGTACGAGTGTTTTATCAACAATAACGAGAAAGGATTTTTAGCAATATTATTGCGTTATTTGAATTGAATCAAATGAGCATTAAGAAGTAACAGCAATTTTAAATTATGAAATTGCATAAAGTCTTCCGTGACTTATGCATCATCAAATAATCAGGAATGTACGGTGTGAATGTTTAATTCATCATCGCCTATAACATTTAATAGGTAATTTAACGCTTGCCCAATCTCACATCAAAACCAGCCGCCTCTAACGCGCACTGTAAATCCTGTCGCTTACTCGGTACTTCAATTCGAATAGTCGGAATATCTCGGCGCAATGGATAATTTTTACGCAATAAATCGAATTGCTCTCTCATCGCTTGTGGCTCGCCTCCGGTACGTAATAGCGTTGAACGCATAATACCGTCATCAACACGCACTTCATAACCCGCTCGAATAGCCGTGCGCAATGCTTGGTGCACTGGCACGCTGTCACCGAATTTGATTTTTTTAATCGTTGGCTCAGGTAAGTATTGCGCTAATTTGTTGCGAATAGGCAAACCAAAAGTTTGACAACAAGCCCGATAGATTTGCTCGGTACCCCGCATTTTTCCGTCTAACGAATAGCCCGCAATATGAGGAGTCGCTAACATACAGCGATTCATTAACTGAAGATCTAAATTAGGCTCACCTTCCCATACATCGATAATGCTTTCAAAATCGATATGGCTGCTCATGTGAGCCTTAAGAGCCACATTATCAACAACAGAACCTCGACAGCTATTAATTAAGCACGCATTAGGCTTCATCTGCTGCAAACGCTGTTCGTTAATTAGATGATACGTTGCATGTTCAGCTGCTTCTGAAGTCTGTGTTATTGGAATATGCAAGCTCACAACGTCGGCCTTTAATGCGTCATCAAGACTTGATAACCTGCCCACTTCTGAGGCTTCTTTGAAAGGATCAACCGCAATAACGGTCACGCCCATCGCCTCTAGACGACGGCGTAAACGTGAACCCACATTACCCACGCCAATAATAGCGACCGATATGTCTTGAAATATCTGATCGCGCTTATCAATTAATACACTAACCGCACTGAGTATATAATCAACCACGGCTTCCGCATTGCAGCCAGGAGCGCTCGAGAATGCAATTTTTTGCTGGTTGTTAGCCGTACGCTGCTGATTTACCGCATCAAGATGCACTAAATCAATATGATCTGTTCCTATCGTGCAAGTACCAATGAATTTGACTGGGCTATTCGCTATTAATGCCTTATTCACCTTAGTTACCGAACGCACCAAAAGAATATCCGCGTCTTTCACATCCTCGCTCGTCATAGTACGACCCGCGACTTTACGGATCTCACCAAATTCACTGAAGAATTGTTCTAATAAAGGGATGTTCTCATCGGCAACAATTTGCACTAGGCTATCCTCAGCATTCGCTGTAATAAAATGTTTATTAATAAGTAACCATTCTCACTCAGCTTTGAGTCAGCGTCCATAGGCAAAAATACGATTTTCTAATGCCTTTTTCATACAACCCCCTATATTGGTCAAAACATAGTCTATTATGATGAATCATAACGGGCTTATTCAAAAGAATGAGTGTTTTTTAATCACATTCACTCAATGAATAGCGAATATAAGCTAAATAAGGCATATTTATAGGCAATGTAAGCTGTGCCTTTCTTAACGCGCCAAGCCACATGTTTTATACTAACGATGCTAAAATTTTTGGCCAGCTTTGTTATTTTTCGAAAAACACAAAGCGGTCGCTTCAGTCAGACTCATTTTGGATGGCTGGAGAAATAATAAAAGAGGATTCAACCGTGTTAGAAGCATATTGCGCGCCTCTGGTCACGGATAAAACTGCTTAATTTAAAAAGCGGTTTTTCGACAGTCATTATTATAACTTGAGTGAGAGATTCCTATGAGCTTGTATTCAGAATACCTAAAAGAAATTGATGTTCGTAAAGCGGACCTGGGCTTAAACCCAAAGCCTATTGATACCGCTGATCTTTTATCAGAAATCATTGCTCAGATTAAAGAGTCTGGCAATGCAGAGCGCGAAGCGTCTCTTAACTTTTTCATCTACAATACGATTCCTGGTACTACAAGTGCTGCAGTCGTTAAAGCGGCGTTCTTGAAAGACATCGCTCTTGGTAAAGAGACTGTTGCCGAAATCACTGCTGAATTCGCTCTTGAGCAACTTTCTCACATGAAAGGCGGCCCTTCTGTTGAAGCGCTACTAGACATCGCTCTTTCTGACGATGCACAAGCTAAAGCCGCTGGTGAAGTTCTTAAGTCTCAGGTATTCCTATACGAAGCTGATACTTCACGTATTGCTGACGCTTTCAAAGCGGGCAATACCATTGCTAAAGATCTTCTAGAAAGCTATGCAGCTGCAGAGTTCTTCACAAGCCTTCCTGAAATTCCAGCTAAAATCGACGTAGTGACTTACATCGCGGCTGAAGGCGACATCTCTACTGACCTTCTTTCTCCTGGTAACCAGTCTCACTCACGTGCCGACCGTGAATTGCACGGCCAGTGCATGATCACTCCTGAAGCTCAGCAAGAAATTGTTGCTCTAGGTAAGAAGCACCCGAACGCTAAAGTGATGCTAATCGCTGAAAAAGGCACAATGGGTGTTGGTTCTTCTCGTATGTCTGGCGTAAACAACGTTGCTCTTTGGGCCGGTAAGAAGACTTCTCCTTACATCCCATTCATCAACAACGCACCCGTTGTTGCCGGAACTAACGGTATCGCACCGATCTTCCTTACGACTGTTGGTGTAACGGGCGGTATCGGTCTTGATCTTAAAAACTGGGTTAAGAAAGTAGATGCTAACGGCAACGTCGTTAAAGATGCTAACGGCGACAACGTATTAGAAGAAGCATACTCAGTTGCGACGGGTACTGTTTTAACTATCGATACGAA
>JBNMPQ010000026.1:0-17187 GCA_051276935.1 Oleispira sp.
TCACGCTTAATTGTTGCGATAACTAAACTCACTTGTGCATTCCTAATTTAATTTGACGTAACCCTGGAATATCATTTAAAGCATGATGACTGGTAATCAAAACACTGCCTCCGCGGTCAACGTGTCTTGCTAATTGACCTTCGAGCCACTGAACACCAGATTTGTCGAGCGCCGTAAACGGCTCATCTAGAATCCAAAGAGGTGTTGGCGTTACCAGCAACCGAGCAAGCGCGACTCGTCGTTGTTGACCTGCCGACAAGTGTTGGCAAGGCACATCTTCATAGCCCGCCAAGGTAACATCCTCTAGCGCTTGCCAAAGATGGTCTTCTTTGACGTCGGGCCAGCTGCTAACAAACCAGCGTAGATTTTCTAACGGCGTTAATACTTTCTTAATCGCAGAAAGGTGTCCGATGTATAAACGCTGACGTGCATAATCATGAAAGCAATTTTGTATATTGTCGCCCTGCCAGCACACCTCACCTTCAAAATCTTGATTGAGTCCTGCCATTAGTCGTAACAAAGTTGTTTTACCGGCACCGTTAGGGCCCACCAGCTGGATAAGATCGCCTGTTTTCACCGATAAGTTTAGGTCTTCGAATAAGATACGATCATCTCTTTCGCAGCTCACTTTACGAACCGATAGATCGCAGTTAAGGGTAAACCTGTTCAATTGATTGACAGGATCTGGGCGGGTCATACACTTCCTATATCTATTGCTGAGTAATGGACTTATTTATGCCAGTATTATAAACAGATTCAATGCTTGCAGATACTAAATGTAAGCCTCAAGATTGATCTATGTCGGTCGATAGTTTGAAATACCATCAAAGGGATACGATAGTAGCGCTTTAATGGTTCATTAACCTTCTATAATCAATATGTTATCACGGTTTAAAGCACTAAATTTATGGATAGAGTTCCTCTTATTAACCCCAGATTGGTCAACGCAGTTGCCGCGCAAGCGGAGAGAACACCTGCACCAATTTTAAGAGCAGAAGTTCTCTCTTCTGAGGCGATTAAAGCAACGCCTGAGCAACATGAATCACCCCGTCAGAAAACACGTCTAGATCAACAAACACGTCTAAATCAGCAAACACCTCAAGGCAATCGCGAGTTGAATAATAGAGATGGCTCGAGTGAAAAAAGCGCTGTAGAAGAGCAGCGCTACAGCGTTATGTTAAAAATTGGTAAGCAGCAATTTAAAACGATCAGCACAGAAAACTTTAAAAAAGGCAGTCAACTCGATGTTAAAGTGATGCCAGGGCCAGAGCTAAAAATCATCACTAACCCTAACGATCAATCCCAAATTTCTTCCCAAATACAGACTAAATCGCTGGCTCAAACCCCCGCTCAATTAGCGATGCAACAATTGTTGGCCGATCGTATTCCCAATGTTAAAGCACAAGGGTTAGCGAAATTAATTGATCAACTCAGCCTGTTAATGCCCCATACTGATCCCGCTACTAAAGCCGCCACTAGCAGCGCAATAAATACTAAAGTTGAAAACCTTTTAATAAAATCGCAATTAATTGATTCCAGTTCCCCTTCTAAAGTGGATACAAATACACAAAATGTTCTGATACAGAGCCCGCCCACTCAAACAACTAAGCAAGCCTTAGCCAATTTGGCCTACCAATCGCTCGCTAACCAAACCTTAATTAAGAACCACGCGCTTAATAGCAAAGTGGCTTCAGCCGAGATTACAACACCCTCGATGTCTTCTCCCGTTCAACAAGTCAAAGATTGGTTGCAACAACTGCCCAATGCGGGTGACATCAGTACGAGCACAGGCTTACGTAATGCGCTTAATAATACGGGGGTTCGCGCAGAAACCCAATTAAGTCAACTTGCACAACAGTTCGCAGCCCTTAACAAGGCGCCTCAAAGCTCGGCCACTGAAAAAAATGCCAATAGTATCTTTCAACAGTTGCAACGCATTCAGCAAAAAGTTTTTTCAAAGAGCTCAGAACCTCTGTCAAAAATAGATCTAAATGCTGTCGTAAAAAATACAGCTCAAAACTTAGAAAAAAGCAGCCAAGCAATACCCGTAGACTTAAAAGCAACTTCCAAAAATACTAAAATAGACAATTCACCAACATTAATCGCGAGCCTAGTAAAAGCAGAATTAAACCAAAAAAACATAAGCTTAACCAACCCGACGTCAATCAGTAACCCACTAAGTCAAGCCGTTAATAATTGGCAAAACCCATTATTAAATAACCAAACCTATTCAACACTGAGTGAGCTATTAAAAGATCCGCTGCTGCAAAAACCAAGTTCGAATAACAAATTCGCATTAAGCCAAATATTGAACAATTCGGCAGACTCCGCAATGCGAATACCCTTAAATTGGCCTGAACGCAGTGGTAACGAAGCTGTTTTTTTACGCACACTGCAAAATTTACTTGGCCATATTGAACGCGAGCAAGGCATACAATCACAGCAATCCGATAACAATACTGCAAATAATACTAACCTTACGACACCTCAAAACCAGCAATGGCTGCCGCTTTTAATACACCAGCACCAACAATTACAATTAATTGAATTTTTCATCAACAAAGAAGAGAAAGCGAATTCTCAAGGTGAGAAAAAGAACCACTGGTTTATTAATCTTCATTTTGACTTACCAAAACTGGGTAAGCTGGGTATCGAAATATCCATGTTCGAGAACGAGTGCAATACTACATTTTGGTCAGAATCGTCATCCACCCTCAATCAGCTCTCTTATCATGTGCAGCCATTACGTGAGCGTTTAACTGAGCAAGGAATTATTGTTAGCGATGTCCAGTCTCGTCATGGCACACTGAGTAAGCGGAAACAGACTATTGAACAGCGTTTAATCGACATAGAGACGTAAAAGAAGGGGAATTTAAAAAGTGAGAGAGGTATGAAAAAAGAACGATCAGATGAAATACCTGAAAGCTTATTAAACGCAAAGCAAGCGATTGCTTTGAGTTACGATGGCAAGCAGGCTCCAACAGTCGCTGCAAAAGGTAATGATGAGTTGGCACAAGCCATTATTGAGCTGGCCTTGCAAGCCCAAGTGCCTATTTATGAAAATGCAGAACTCAGTCAGTGGCTAAGTCAATTAGAATTAGGGGATGAAATTCCTCAAGCATTATATATTACAATTGCAGAAATTCTTGCCTTCGTTTACAAGCTTGAAGGCAAGGATCCTAATAGCTAGAATGTTGGTTAAACAACCTGCTCAGCCTGCTGAGTTACTGCGTTCAGTAACCATTGAATATGGCATTCCACAACGTCCTCAGGTATTAAGTCGACTGAATCCATTAAGATGGACAGCGCTCGATAATGATACGTATCCACTAAACCATGAATCGAAGCAGTAAAGAACAAGGCTAACTGCTTCTGGCGATTATCCCCTTGATCTGACATTGCAGGAATCGCGTCAATGATTATAGTCATTAAATGACGCTGCCACTCTTCGACTAAACGCGCTAACTGCATCTCTGACTCTTGATCAACGTGTTCAGTCTCTTTTAAATTTAATCGAGGCGGCTGAAACATTAACTGGTAATAACCTGGGTCCTGCTGGGCAAATCCTATCAACAAACGGGCAAACTGCTGTAAAGCTTGCTCTGCATTCACAGCAACACCCATTTGATCATTCATCTTAGCAAAGAACATTTCAAAGCCACGTAAGCGCGTTTGAATAAACAAAACTTCTTTATTGGGGAAATAATTATAAATGTTACTGGCAGTCATCCCCAGCTGGCTCGCCAACTTACGCATAGACAAATGGTGAAAGCCGACATCGGCCATCACTTGTGATGCGCTGTCCATGATTCGTTGGCGTTGAGCTGAAACTTCCTCTGGCGTAAATGGCTTCTTTGGCATAGAGAGACCCTTAAGATCATTATTGTTTTTGTTTTAGTCGATAAGTATTTACTATAAAACGACTGTCTGTTTATAAAATCAAGACTCTTTTTCATATTTTTTAAAAAATAAAGCTAATTTAATAAAAATTTACATTTCTACAGGTCTTTTTCGGCCGGGACACTCAAATCTTTAATACTTTGTTCTAATATATATGAGTAAATGATGATAGTAATAATAAACAAAAGTATTAATAATGAATTTCTCACTTTATAAAAGTGAACCTTGATTCAGGACAAGAGACATTTCAGCGCACGTATTAAAATAAACCAACATCAGCAACATTTACAAACCAAAAAACATTGACATAAGTAATCATTATGAACGAACAATTGCATTGGAATCCAGAACTTATCAAGCGTTATAACCGATCGGGACCACGCTATACGTCGTATCCAACGGCGGTTGAATTTAACGTTGTTGAAAGCGATCAGGTAGAAAAAAAATTGTTGCAACAACGCAATTCACAGGCACCTTTATCGCTTTACTTACATATTCCATTCTGTGCTCATGTTTGTTATTACTGTGGATGTAATAAGATAGTTACTAAAGACCGATCAAGAGCTGAACCCTATTTAGAATTATTAAAAACTGAAATTGATCGTAAAGCAGAATTATTGCAAGGCCACCCAATTGTTGAACAGATGCACTGGGGAGGTGGTACGCCAACGTTCCTCTCAGATGATCAGATAATCGATTTAATGAGCCATTTGCGTAAGCGTTTTAATTTTAGTTCTGCAAAAAGCGCCGATTATTCAATAGAAATTGATCCTCGTGAATTACGTTCAAATACTCTTCAATTACTGCGCGAGCTCGGGTTTAATCGCACCAGCTTTGGTGTGCAAGACTTAAACAATAAAGTTCAGCAATCAGTAAACCGCATTCAACCTGAAAGTATGATTCGTGGCGTTATGGTAGAAGCTCGGACACTGGGCTTTCGCTCGATCAACATTGATTTGATCTATGGACTGCCCCACCAGTCTCAGCAAACATTTTCTAAAACACTTGAGGTGATTATTGATATGTCACCCGATCGCCTATCAATATTCAACTATGCACACCTTCCTGAACGATTTAAACCGCAGCGCCGTATCAGAGATGAGGATTTACCCACTCCAGAAGAAAAATTAGCAATTTTAGGGAACTGCATAACCACTCTGACCACCGCAGGTTATCACTATGTGGGTATGGATCATTTTGCCAAACCGGATGACGAGCTATCGCGAGCACAAGGAAATAAAGTGTTACACCGTAACTTTCAAGGTTACACCACTCATGGGGATTGTGACTTAATTGGCTTCGGTGTTTCTTCTATTAGCCAAATCAGCGACTGTTATCTGCAAAATAGCCCCGATATAAAAGTCTATAAAGATGCGATTAAAGACAACCGCTTACCCATCATTAAACTGATTACGCCCCATAAAGATGACCTTATTCGTCGCCAAGTAATTATGGGGTTACTGTGCCACGATCACGTTATTTTCGCAGAGTTAGACCAAGCTTTCACCATTGATAGCCGAGCCTATTTTGCTGAAGAGATATCTAAATTGAACCCAATGGTTGAAGATGCATTGCTAGAAATAACAATTGAAGGAATTTATATCTCAGAGACAGGTCGTTTATTGGTGCGTAATGCCTGCATGGTATTTGATACGTATTTAAACGCATCAATGGCTCACAATAATATTCAAACGTACTCCGCTAGCGCTGATGCCAGCAACAATAACAGTGTATTAACTCATCGACCTCAATTTTCAAAGGCAATTTAAAGCCTAACGTTTCATTATGCGAGATGGCAGAAAACTAGCGGCTACAAGCCCCCTGGCTTACCTTTCCAAAGCGCCCAATTCTGTCCATTGTATTGCAGATAAACCCGTTTCTCGAAAGGCTTACTCTTGGACTCTAAACTACGGCGCAATGTTCTCGCTTTGTCAAAGGCTGGGGCATCGACCCAATCTTGTATATCGGTCACATACCACTGAACATAGGCTTCCGCATAATAAGATTCCCCAATAAAATAAGGTTTAGAAAGCTGCAATACTTTTTTCAACCTTCCGTAACCATAATAAAACCCTCCTTGTGAGCTGATACGGTCACCGACATGTTGATCAGCAAAGGAATAACGAAAATTCAATGCAATACGCTTGCGATTGCTGCCTTGTATTTTAACCACTTGTGTTTCTTTTTCTCGTATTAATAGTTGGTGATTAAACAAAACCTCAAGCATAGCCGCATCCTTATGCCGACTGCTGCGTTCAATACTGTAAGGAATAGCGAAACCTTGCCAAAAAAGAGGCTGCATTTTAAAAGCATCATCAACAATCCGAAGGGCTTGATTTTCAGTTAAGCTCGGTTGAGCACTAGCAGAAGCAATACCGCTAAACGACACTATCAATAACTGAGCAAACACGACCCATCGAAAGAGCGTTAATGACCTAGTTATCACATCACCTTTATTCAAGTGAGACTGATCCATCACTCTATATTTGAAATATCTTTTCATACTAATTCACAGAATCCACCCATTTTCTTAAAGCATAGTCTGATTTCGTTATTCTCGCAGACGCAACCCTACCCTAAATCTCATCATAAATAGTCTATTTAAAGCGGTTCTTTAATCTGGTCATGAATTTGTCACAAAGCTCTGACAAAGTAATAACCAGACATTCATGAAACAACTATTTACATAGCACTCAAAATCACTAGGTGAAGACTATGCAATCGACCAATACATTACAGAGCTCTCAAACAACCACAGCCAACATGCAATTTGACCAAGGTCAATCGATTAACACACCGATTGAATCCAAACTTATTGCTTGTTTTAGTCAAGACCCAAAAGAAATTCGAAGGGCACAACAGCTCAGAGCCAGAGTATTCAACTTAGTCGATAACGGTACCGCTTTAGACAAAGATAAATTTGACGATATTTGTCTGCATTTATTAGTAAAAGATACCCTATCAAATAATATTGTTGGCTATAGCAGAATACTAACGTCAGACCTAGTGTCTAAGCCTAATGAGTTTTATTCAGCAAGTGAATTTGATCTGAGCAACATTATTAAGCCCAATCAACGCTATATGGAAATTGGCCGAACCTGCGTTGACCCAAATTTTCGCAGCGGTGCAGTGATTGGGATGCTGTGGTCTAAAATTGGTCAATTCATGAATGAAGAAAAGATTGACCAACTTATGGGCTGTGCAAGTATTTCAATGCTTGATGGCGGCGCCACCGCTCTAGCCGTGGTAAATCACTTACGAGAAAAACATTTTTCTAGCGAAAACCTACGCGTTATGCCTAAAACTCCACTGCCTCAATTTGATATCGCTATTGAGGGTAAAAAACATATACCTGCTTTACTGAAAACCTATTTACGCATGGGGGCTAAAGTGTGCGGAGAAGCCTACCTTGACCGTGAATTTAATGTGGCAGATGTACTTATTCTATTAGCAAAAAAAGACATTTCCCCGCGATACTTGCGCCATTTTTCATAAATAATTATCCATTGGGAAGCATCTTTTGCAATCGATTAAAAAGAAATTACGTAACAGCTGGCGATTACTGCGATTGGGCCAAAACGTATTGTTTATTATAATTTTCGTCCCTATTATTTTTAGCCCTTTTGGGCAATGTATTCCCAAAAGAAAAAAAATAGCGGGTTCTCTCTATCGAAACTGCTACAAAGCGCTCAACATACAACTTGTCATCACAGGCAGTCCTACGTCTGAACCTGCACTGTGGGTTTGCAATCATATTTCTTGGCTCGATATATTAGTGTTAGCAGGCAATAATTGTGTCGATTTTGTGGCAAAAAGTGAAGTTGCTGATTGGCCGATTATAGGCAGTGTCATTCGCCGAACAGGCACATTATTTATTGATCGTAATAATAAATTCAAAGCCTACAAAGCACTGCCAGAGTTACAACAGCGCTTAGAATCAGGTACTTCAGTTCTTATATTCCCAGAAGGTACGACCAGTTCAGGAGAGTCCTGCCTGCCCTTTAAACCGATGTTTTATCAAGCGGCTATAAGAAGCAACATACTGATTCAGCCAGTATCCTTGTGTTACAAACACAGTGATGGCACGCCGTGCAAAGAAGTTGCATTCATAGGCGACGATGAATTCAGCGTTAGCTTTAAACACATTCTTAACAAACCTCAAATCGTTGCACACATTACCTATCTTCCTGCAATGAGAGCAAAGCAATGGCATCGCAAGGAAATAGCAAATCTAAACCAACAGCACATCAATTTAACCATTAACAAACCCTCTTACACGTAGACTATTCACCTTATTTACTCTTTCAATCACCCTGTTAGAATGCGTACTGGATTTAATAGGGTAGAAAATCATGTACAAAAAATTTTTAGAGTGGATTGCTTCAGCAAAAGGCGTTCGACAACTGATTAATATTTATGGCCCTTATTTTGGCGCTGGCGTAAAAGTTACCCACATCAATAAAGATTTCCGTCAAGCCAACGTTAGCTTGGCGCTTCGTTGGTATAACAGAAACTATGTGGGTGTTCATTTTGGCGGTAGCTTATATTCCATGATTGACCCGTTTTATATGTTGTTACTGATGAATAACTTAGGAAAGGACTACATAGTCTGGGATAAAAGTGCTGAAATTGAATTTATTAAACCTGGCACAGGCACCGTTTCAGCAAGCTTTATTGTCACCGATGAGATGCTTGATGAGATAATACAGAAAACGGCTAACGGGGAGAAATTTCTACCAACATACCCCGTTACTATTATCGATGAAAATGGAGATGTCGTGGCTAAAGCGAATAAAACCCTCTACATTCGCCGAAAAAAGTAAAAGCCTAATTTAGCTAAGTTGGAAAATAGGTTGATTTTCAACAACGACGACTTCGCTGAAACCGTTACGTCCATTTTCTTTTGCGCTGTATAACGCTTCATCCGCTGCAGCAACTAACTGATCTGGACGAAAATCACTATCGGGTTCGCACCACGCAAGCCCCATACTTACTGACACATATTTACTTGCGGAGGAATAGCCGTGCGGAATCATTAATTTTGCCAAAGCCTGCTGCAAACGCTCAGCAACTACTCGTACCCCTTCTGGCTG
Source organism: Oleispira sp. (assembly GCA_051276935.1). Lineage (GTDB taxonomy): Bacteria > Pseudomonadota > Gammaproteobacteria > Pseudomonadales > Oceanobacteraceae > Oleispira. Next base: position 8,994 of record JBNMPQ010000026.1, read on the forward strand.
AATCGACGGTAATAAAACGATGAATTCTTCACCGCCAAAACGTGCGACAAAATCCCTGGGCCGCTGAACCGCAGTTTTTAACTGTTGTGCAACCGCCGTTAAACATTCGTCCCCTTGTAAATGCCCGTAATGATCATTAAAAGCCTTAAAATGATCAAGATCCATCATAATTAACCCTACTGAACCCTGCTCACGGCATGCTCGTCGCCATTCTGCGCTGTAGAACTCATCAAAATAACGGCGATTAGCAATTTGGGTTAAACCATCGGTCATAGACAAGGCAGATAAGCGTCTATGTTCTTTAACTTGTGCAAGATGCAGCTTAATTCTTGCCAGTGTTAGCGTCGCTTTAAAAGGTTTAACTAGGAAGTCCACGGCACCACAAGTCAAAGCAAACAATTCAATATCATCATCAGCTTGGGCCATTATTAATATAGGAACTTGGCGCATTAATGGATGAGACAACCAACGCTGACAATATTCTTTTGTCTGGTGCTTAAAAAAATCATAATCTAAAATCAGTAAACTCGGCAATACTTCCACTTCATGCTGCAACCAGAAATCGATCTGTTTATCGTGTATAATTGAAATAATTTGAGTATCAAAAATTAACAAGTCACCTAATATGGCTTGGTTATTTAGGCCTTTGTCTGCAATCAATACTAATGGTTCAGTGTCCATACTTTGCCTTTGTGACCTACACTAACAATTGTTTTAAACAAACTTACACTTTTATACCGTTCAGTTACGTATCACACAAGTATTACTTAATCGTTGATAGTATCGACCAGTAATAATAAGTCTTTAATTATTTTAATAAGGCATTAGAATAATGCACGATTTTTTATAATTTTTAACCATTGAAAGAGATATAACATTTGAAATTAACACAACCGATTAAGACAATTTTACACGTAACTTCTTTAGGTTTATTAACAGCCTCACTTGGTTTATTAACGGCATGCGACCAATCCCATGATCTTGCAGATGAAAATGGGTCTAATTCAGATGCTAATAGCTTAACGCCCGCGATCAGTGTTAAAGAAAAAAAGGCTAATTTCTTCAGTTTTTTGCACCCTATGATCAAAAAAGCCAATGCCGATGTATTACAACAGCGTGAACAGTTAATTGAGATTCAAACAAACTTACCCTCTATCAGCAATCAAGAATCTGAAATGTTAGCCGCCTTAGCCAAAACGTATAAAGTGAGTGATGAACTTTCCTTAAAACAACAAGTTCAAGAGTTGGATATTAAAATCAATACCATTCCAGCATCCCTCGTGCTGGCACAGGCTGCAAACGAATCAGCTTGGGGAACTAGCCGCTTCGCTCGAGAAGGCAATAATTATTTCGGCCAATGGTGTTTCAGCAAAGGCTGTGGCATCGTTCCCAGTAGTCGAAATAGCGGTGCAAACCATGAAGTAGCCGATTTCGATAGCCCATACGATTCAGTAAAGAGCTACATTAAAAATCTTAATAGGCACGCAACCTATGCGCCACTTCGTGACTTGCGCCAACAAGCAATTGATAATAATCAGGCAATAACCGGTGTGGTTCTGGCTCAGGGATTAATAGGATATTCTGAGCGTCGCGAAGAGTACGTAAAAGAAATTCAAGATATGATCCGCTATAATAAGTTAAGCCGTTTTAATGCACCTAGAATTAATGACACTGACGGTACAGAAAATACTAATAACGAAAAATAGCCTTCAATTAAACACTGGAAAGAATTAAAATTGATCACCAAAGAACGTCGATTTAATGACCGTTACCTAGGCGCTAGTTTAAAACTAGAACTACAACCTAGGTACTGGTTCGGTTTAAAAAAAGAAAAACACCCTGCACTGGTCACTAATTTTGCTACTGGTGGAGCGGCGATTACGACGCCCTTAAAATTAAAAATTGGCCAACAAATTCAAGTGACTATTTTAAGTGAGTTTCATAACATTCGACAATTACAGGCTGAAATTGTGCGCTACGATGGTAAACAAGTTGATTATCAATACGGTGTTCGCTTTAATTTTGACAAACTTCCAGAGATCGCCAGTAATAATACGCAATTCGTTCTCAAACAAATTGAACGGGCATTAGAACAATCAATTAGTTCACATTAGTAAAGCCGCTGCTTACTCTCTATAAGCTTATTTAAAATGCGGCAATACACCGGCTATCACCTTAATTAAAATAGCCCTCTTACAATTTCAATATTACATTAAGGCCCTCCATGAGCAGTGCTAATATCCTTGTCCTTAATTGCGGCAGCTCTTCTATAAAATTTGCAATTTTCAATATGCGTGAGCAAAGCGTATTAATCAGTGGCTTAGCTGAACGCTTGTATGAAGCACAACCAACCATTAAATGGTCAGGCTCTCACAAAGGTGGAAGCCAAATCACTGATCAAGGGCACCAAGCTGCACTTGATAAACTGGCGCTATTACTAGGTGAATGGAACATTCTTAACTCATTAATGGGCATTGGTCATAGAGTTGTTCATGGTGGTGAACAGTTCTCAGCCTCGACTCTATTAAACGACGAAAACATCGCTGCACTCAAAACACTCAATCATCTTGCGCCACTGCATAACCCGGTCAATATGCTCGGTATTGAAGCCTGTCAAAAGTTATTACCTCAACTGCCACAAGTCGCTGTATTCGATACTGCCTTTCATCAGACTATGCCTGAACATGCATACCTTTATGCCGTACCTCAGTCTTGGTATAAGGATTATGGGGTACGTAAGTATGGATTTCATGGCACGAGCTACCGGTATATTACGGAAGCTTGCGCCAAGCGGCTAAACAAGCCAAAAGATGAACTTACTATTCTCTGCGCTCACTTGGGCAATGGCTGCAGTGCAAGTGCTATCTCAGAAGGCAAAAGCGTCGACACCAGCATGGGATTAACACCTCTGGATGGCCTGATCATGGGAACACGCTGCGGCAGTGTAGATCCAGGACTCATTGAGTTCATGATGAAGGCAGAAAATGTCGGCGTCGAAGAGATTATGACCAGCCTAAACAAAAAGAGTGGTTTACTCGGTTTATCCGATGGCTGCAGCAATGACATGCGCACGTTATTAGCGCAAGAAGAAGCCGGAAACCAACAGGCCAGCAAAGCTATCAACGCCTTTTGTTATCGTATTGCACGTGAACTAGGTGCCCTATCAGCCTCTTTAGCTAACATTGATGCTGTCGTATTTACCGGAGGCATCGGTGAACACGCAACAGCCATTCGCCAACGTATTATCGATTTCTGGCCCAATTCCAAAATTACTCTTAATTCTGAATTGAATAACCAAGGCGGCAACGCACAAGGCATTATCAGCCAAGCCACTAGCCCCAAAGTAATGGTTATCGCCACTAATGAAGAACTAATGATCGCCCAAGACTGCTACGAGTTATGCAACCATGATTAATATTTTTATCGCTCCAACAGGTCTTCACAGCGGCCTCAATAGCATCAGTATTGCACTGCTGCACGCGTTAGACACGCAAAGTATTAAAGCTTCTTTCTTTAAACCTGTTGCTTCTTACATTGAGGGAGAGATTGAACGTTCAACCCAAATGGTTAAGCAAACATACCCTCTAAACCCTCCTCAACCTATGCCTCTCAAACAAGCACAGCAATTGATCAGCACAGGGCAAACAGATCGTTTATTAGAAGACTTAGTCGGTTTACATCATATCGCGACATCTGGAACTGAGGTCACCATTATTGAAGGCTTGGTTCCAGATCGCAGTGAGCCTTACACGGCCAAAATTAATGCTGAAATCGCAAAGGCATTGAACGCTGATATTATTTTGGTAAGCAGTGCAGAAGAACGCACCTCAAGCGAAATTCAAGCGGATATTAATTTAAACGCAGCCATTTTTGGTGGTTTCAAGAATGGCCATATTATCGGCGCTATTATTAATAAATATGGCACCCCTTCTCAGTCCCATTTTATACTGTCTAATTCGGATGAAAGTGATGCTGAACGTTTGAGCAAAGCCCCGAAAATAGAATTGGAAAACTGTCGTTTATTAGGTACGATTCCTTGGCAGCGTGATCTTATTAGCCCACGTACCCTCGATATTGCTCGTCAATTAAAAGCCAGTATCATTAATACTGGTGAGATAGACATTCGTCGTGTTAAAACCATCAGTTTATGCGCTCGAACATTGCCTAACATGCTGAACCGTTTAACGGCTGGAACCTTAATTGTAACTCCGGGCGATAGAGTAGACGTTATTTTAGCTTGCGCATTGGCAGAAACAAACGGTACACCGCTGGCTGGCCTAGTGCTAACGGGGGGATTACTACCGGGTGATGATGTACTACGCTTATGCCAAAAAGCCATTGCTAGCGGCCTTCCAATTCTGTCCGCAGAAAATGATACGTTTGCCTGCGCCAATCAGCTTCATAGTATTGATACCGCTGTACCAGAAGACGACCTTCAGCGGATTGATCTCATACGCGCGCACATTGCTGAGCATATTGATGTACCAGCATTGTTAACCGCTATTAATGCACCTCATGCAGAGCGTCTCAGTCCTGCTGCATTTCGCTTTCAACTGGTTGAACGAGCCCGTGCTAACTTACAGAGTATTGTTCTGCCAGAAGGTGAAGAGCCTCGTACTATTCAAGCAGCAGCGATCTGTCAACAACGTGGAATTGCTCAATGTATTTTGTTAGGCAAAGCCGACATTATTCATCAAGTTGCTGAAGCTCAAGGCATTGAACTTCCAGAAGGTTTGAAAATCATTGAACCCGATGATATTCGCGAAGATTATGTACCGGCGATGGTTGAGTTACGAAAGCACAAAAACCTGACAGCACCCATGGCGGTTGCCCAGCTAGAAGATAATGTTGTTTTAGGGACCATGATGCTTGCACTCGATCATGTCGACGGGCTTGTATCTGGCGCTATTCATACAACCGCCAATACTATTCGCCCTGCAATGCAGTTAATTAAAACGGCACCTGGCGCAAAGCTTATTTCGTCTGTTTTTTACATGTGTCTGCCAGAACAAGTTTTAGTGTATGGTGATTGTGCTGTTAACCCTGACCCTAATGCAGAAGAGTTGGCTGATATTGCCATTCAAAGTGCCGATTCAGCCTTATCCATGGGTATCCAACCTAAAGTCGCTATGATTAGTTATTCTACAGGTGCCTCAGGAACAGGCAGTGATGTTGAAAAGGTAAAACAAGCCACCGCAATCGCTAAAAAGTTGCGTCCTGATCTCATTATTGATGGACCACTGCAATACGACGCGGCCACTACGGCATCGGTGGCGAAGAGCAAAGCGCCTGATAGCCCAGTTGCTGGGCAAGCGACCGTATTAATTTTCCCTGATCTTAATACCGGTAACACAACTTACAAAGCCGTTCAACGCAGTGCCCACGTGATTAGTGTCGGTCCGATGCTGCAAGGACTAAGAAAGCCGGTAAATGACTTATCAAGGGGCGCATTGATTGAAGACATTGTATACACTATTGCTTTGACGTCTATACAAGCACAAAAACTGAAATCATAGGGATAAATATGCGCGAAAAGATAACGGCAATCATCGCTAGCAGCCTACTTTTTATTAATGTTATTTTTTGGTGTTCACTTCTATTTTTACTTACACCTATTAAGTTTATCCTCCCAGAAATAGCGGTCCGTAAGGTTATGGACCCTATTTTCAATACAATTGCAGGCGCATGGATTTCTTGCAATAGTGGTTGGATGAAACTAACTCAAAATACCGAGTGGGATATTGAACTACCAAAAAATTTAGACCCTAAAGGCTGGTACTTTGTATCAAGTAATCACCAAAGCTGGGTCGATATTTTGGTATTACAGCATGTACTAAATGGAAAGATACCTTTTCTAAAATTCTTTTTAAAACAAGAATTAATACGGGTTCCTATTATGGGACAAGCTTGGTGGGCATTAGATTTTCCATTCATGAAGCGTTTTTCTAAAAGTTACCTTGAAAAGCATCCTGAAATGAAAGGCAAAGATATTGAAACCACTCAAGAAGCGTGTAAAAAGTTTAAACACATTCCTACCAGTGTGATGAGTTTTTTTGAAGGGACCCGCCTAACGCCCTCAAAGCATGCAAAGCAACAGTCTCCTTATAAACACTTACTCAATCCCAAATCCGGTGGCTTTGCGTTTGCATTGAATGCAATGGGCGATAAGTTTCAATCACTTTTAGATTGCACTATCGTGTACCCTGAAGGCATTCCTAACTTCGCCGATTTCATTCAAGGAAGAGTCCCAAGGGTCATTGTTCGCGTTCGAGAGATCGTTATTCCTGGAGAATTCTGCCAAGGTGATTATGAAAATGATGCAGAGTTTAAACGTCAATTTCAAAGTTGGATTTCAAGTATCTGGCAAGATAAAGATAAACAAATAGAATCTTTGCAGATTGAAACAACACATTCAACTAAGGCAGAGCAAAAAGAACAGTTAAATTTTTAAAACTTTTAATTAGCTAACAACACAATTCCGTCCGTTTGCCTTAGCTTGATATAAAGCACGGTCGGCATCCCGTAATAACGATTCTTTATCGTCATCCTGACTGGGTATCATCGCAGCAACACCAATACTGATGGTCACATTTTTTTCATTTGAATCTTCGTGAGCTATATTAAGTCCTCTAATTCTACCGCACATATTCTCTGCAATGTGCTGGGCACTCACCAAGGTCATCCTTGGTAAAAGCACTAAAAACTCCTCCCCTCCGTAACGCACAACCAATTCCCCAGATCGTTGACCATACGTCTGCAAAGAGATACACACTTCGCGCAAACAGTCATCCCCTACCTGATGCCCATAAAGATCATTGTATTTTTTAAAATTATCAATATCTATCATAATCAACGCAATTGAATCTTCCGTACGAATAGCTCTTCGCCACTCAAGGTCAAAACAATTTTCAAAGTGACGACGATTTGCCAGACCCGTCAAACTGTCTGTAGTCGATAGCAAATGCAATTCTTCACTCAGTAAAGTTAACCGCTGTGCGTCTATCGATAACAAGCGGTTTTTAACAAAATCAATCCTTGCCGATCTTTCTATGTGATAACCAAGATAAATCCCCATAACAATTAAAATCCCCCAAAAAGCAATAAACAGTGGGTGCATAATAGAAACAAGGTGATCAATTTCTGGAGTATAAGGCGCAAAACCTTGGTCGTAAGCCACAACAATATAACAAATAAAAACGGTCAAAGAACTGACCATAATTGCCCAAAGGTAGGACCTTAAACCAATCAAAATAAACACTTGCCAAGGTACTAGTCCAAGATGATAGGCATAACTATAGGGCTCTTTCAACATAGAAATGAAGAGAACAAGACTTAGTCCAATCACAATAAACCCTACGGTAGTCGCAGTGATAACCCAGCTAGCCATTTTATGGTTAAAAAAAACAGCAATCCCTACTAACATAACCGCTGCAGTAATAGATCGTATTAGCCAGAGCGTATTGGCTTGCTCTTGCCCCAGCGCAAAATCAAAAAAACCAAACGCTAGGTATAACAACGTGCCAAAAGAGATAATTAAACGTGATGAATTTACAAAAGCAACGTTGGCGTGAACCTTATAGTCACTTTCTATATCACTAGGAAATCTCAGTGCTCGTGAGCCTGACGACAGTAATTTTTGATAACGATTAATCTGCTGTTCGAGCTTATTTAATTGCTCATTAAACGATTGAGTTGTTGAAACCACAGAGACTCCTAATTAATGTGACTACTCACTACAGTGACTGATACTTCCAGTAGTCTACACACGTATGCTACTTCTCAAACATTATGGTCGCCCTCTATTTCAGTGTAGACTCATATAAGTAATGATACATAACACTCAGCTTAGAAATGAATTTTATAGAAAAATAATCCACATTTATTACTAATTTTTACAAAGGAACAAAGAAAAAATGAAGGTTTTGACTATATTGCCCACTCTACAGGTAATACACCTCTCGTTCGAATCAACAAATTAAGCCAACACACTCGGTTAAGTGTCGTATTGGCGCTAATATAATTTGGCAGGCTGAGAAAGACGGCACCCTAAAACCCGGCATGGAAATAATCGAACCGACTAGCGGTAACACCGGTATAGCACTCGCAATGGCTGGAGTTCCTCGTGGTTATAAAGTCACTCTAACGATGCCAGAAACAATGAGTTTAGAACGCCGTAAGGTGATGCAAGCACTTG
>JBNMPQ010000027.1:0-16668 GCA_051276935.1 Oleispira sp.
GTCACAAGAATTTTTACCTGCATCAGGTCAAACTAACTGTATCGAAAACAGGACAAAACAAGGTTTTGTGGGCCTTAAATTCGGATTGTTCGCCAAAGTGCGTATACTGGCGCCAATTTATACATATCTATTCTTTAGAGTAAAAAATTTATGGTTTTGGTTCGATTAAAGGGCGTTTCTTTGGCATTTGGCAATCAGGTTTTGCTAAATAAAGTAGATCTTGATGTTAATGCAGGCGAAAGAGTGTGTGTGCTGGGGCGTAATGGCGAAGGTAAATCGACGTTATTAAAAATTATTAATAAAGAAATCACCCCTGACGAAGGTTCCGTTCAGCGCAGTGATACGATTAAAATCGCCTCGTTGCAACAAGAATTGCCGGTAACGGATCCTCAAACCGTTTATGAAGTGGTAGCGTCTGGCTTGGGCGACTTAGGCAAGACGATTTCGGCTTACCATGAAGAAATCTTAAGAGGTGAACATGTTGACCTGGTTAAGCTGGAACGTTTGCAACATGTCATTGAGGCCAATGACGGTTGGTTATGGCAGCAAAAAGTAGATTCGATTTTAGACCGCTTAGACTTACCTGGTGATGCCGCGTTTGATTCTATGTCGGGTGGTTGGCAGCGCCGCGTGATGTTGGCACAAGCCATGGTTTCAGAACCTGATTTGCTGATTCTTGATGAGCCAACTAACCACATGGACATTGCAACGATCCGTTGGTTAGAAGAGCAATTAGTGCAATTTAAAGGCACTTTGTTATTTATTAGTCACGATCGCGCGTTTGTACAAGCGTTGTCGACCCGTATTATTGAGCTAGATCGCGGCAGCATTTATTCTTGGAAAGGCACTTATCAGGGCTTTATTGAACACCAAGAGCACCGTCTTGCCGCTGAAGAAGTTCAAAACGCATTATTTGATAAGCGTTTAGCGGAAGAAGAAGTATGGATTCGTCAGGGGGTTAAGGCACGTCGTACTCGTAACGAAGGCCGTGTTGAACGCTTAAAAGAAATGCGTAATCAGCGCAGTGATCGTCGCGAGCGCCAAGGTAATGTATCGCTTTCCATGAACTCTGCGGATAGTTCAGGTAAGAATGTATTTGAACTTGAAAATGTTTCGTTTGGTTTTGATATTGCTGGCAATCAGCGTAAAGAAATTGTGCGTAATTTCACCAGTGTTGTCATGCGGGGTGATCGCATTGGGCTTGTGGGTCCGAATGGTGCTGGCAAAAGTACTGTGATGAAGTTGCTATTAGAGCAACTTAAGCCTGAAGCGGGTACCGTAAAAGTGGGTACTAAGCTCGACGTAGCTTATTTTGATCAGTCACGCAGCTTGCTCGATCTCGAAAAATCAGTCGCCGAGAATGTGGGTGATGGTAAAGATGAAGTTGAAGTTGATGGCCGTTCTCGTCATATCTTAGGCTATTTAGGCGATTTTTTATTCGAACCTGCACGCGCACGAACTCCTGTTAAGTCTTTATCCGGTGGTGAGCGTAATCGTGTTCTATTGGCTAAGTTATTCCTTAAACCCTGCAACTTGTTGATTATGGATGAGCCAACGAACGACTTGGACGTAGAGACATTAGAGCTGCTAGAAGAAAAGCTGGTTGAATACGACGCTACCTTACTACTTGTCAGCCACGATCGTGCTTTTTTAGATAATGTTGTTACCCAGCTTTGGGTTTTTGATGGTAAAGGTAATATCGACGAACAAGTCGGGGGTTATTCCGAGTGGGAAGCCCGTGATCAAGCAACTAAGGCGAAGTTTGATGCCACTGTTAAATCCGGTGCCAAAAAGGCAAAAGCGCCTTCGCAATCAAAAAATGAAAAAGCAAAGCCTGCGATTGTTGAAACAAAATTACCTGCCAAAAAATTGAGTTATAAACTGCAGTTTGAGTTGGATGAATTACCAAAAAAGATCGAGGCATTGGAAGCTAAGCAAACCGAATTAGGTCTCGAGACTGGCAGCGCCGATTTTTATCAAAAAGATAATGAATATGTCACCGTTAAGTTGGATGAGTTGCAAGCAATTGAAAAGAAATTAGAAGCTTTAGAAGAGCGTTGGTTAGAGCTTGAGGAAATGGCCGGATGAACCCACTTTTTATTGTTGTCTTTATTCTTTTGGCGGTGTTTGGTTCAGTGTATATGCTTAAACCAAGTCCACGACAGAGGCGTTTAGCGGAGTTGCGTTTAGACGCTATTAAGTTAGGGCTTCAGGTTAAGTTAAAGACTTTTAAAACTGACAGCAAAAAAATGGGTGTGCGGGATGATGTAGTGGGTGCCCGTTATGAACGCTTTAACCCTACCATTAAAAGTCAGGCGCTGCGTTGGTGCATCGTTCGACAGGTGGGCTGGGAACAGGAAGGGTTGCCAGAAGGTTGGAGTTGGAACAACCTTGTTGTGCGCCCAAATATTGAGAAACTGTCCGAATTGTTATCGAAAGTAGGGGATGATGTGCAGGTTATTGAGGTTTATGATAACCGTGCAAGTCTTATAACTATTGAGAGTAAAAGCAGTACTGCTGTGCTAATCAATGGCTGGATCGAGTCAGCTCAGCAGCTTTAATACTTTTTCAGTACTGCCTTCTAGCTTAACTTATTAGTTAATGTATAAGCTGAGCTAGAAGGCTGTTAATGTTTACAAGTAAACAAATAAGGGTCCAAACCCTACGATTACTAATGTGATTAACATTGTGATTAACATTGTGATTAATGGCAGCAATAATCGTTCATAACGACGGAATATTGATTTCCCTTCATTTTCTTTGTTGGCTATTTGCAATTCTTTTTCACCGACCACTTGTCGAGTTAATAGATGATTAAGTGCAACAGGTGGACTTAAATACCCTAATTCAAAAGCGACTAAAGAGACCATCCAAAAGTGTATTGGCTCAATTCCGGATGCCATCGCTTGAGAAGCAAAGGTTGCAGAAACTAATATAACAGCACCAAATGGATCCATGAACATTCCAATAAAGGTGAGAAGCAGAATGCAAATAGTCATTGTAATCCAAAGATTCATGAGCTCATCACCAAAGAAATGCATCATGATATCAGAACGTTCTAACACTCCCCCTAAGCAAATAGACAGCGCAATTAGCGACAGTAATGCGCCGATGTGAACACTTGCTTCATCAGCAGCCTTAGTACCCACCGTTAAAAATCGCATAGTGCGATGGGTCTTTTTTTGCCATAGCTGTTCGTAGGCCACAATAGCGGAAAGTATCACTGGCAGTACAAGAGGTGCTGAGTATTCATTCATTGTGATGTCTAATAATAGATTAAAGCCAATTAAGACGACAATGACAATTAAAGCGTAAGGTGCTAGCTTTTTTAGTGTCGCAATAATTTGTTTTTTACTTTCATCCCAAGATTCCATCTGTATCCATGGCTGACGATTTGTCAGTAAGACAATTGCTGAGAATATAACCGCAGACAGCATAAATACAGTAAAGCCCCACGAGTACATCTCAGTGGTCGTTACTTCTTTATTTAAAGCCGCAATAATAACAATCAACAAGCAGGGGTTCAGCACAACCCCTAAGCTCGCTGACATGGCTGTCGTGGCAAATGCTAAAGTACGACGGGTGCCTGCCGCTCGAAGTTCTTCATAAAGCAATCCGCCAATGGCCAATACAAAAATGCCAGATGCACCTGTAAATGCTGTTGGGTAGGCGGTAACAAAAATAATTAAGCTGGCAAAAGAGGCGGAGCTAAGTGAAAAGGACGGATTAAATCAACGATTAATTTAGGAAGAGCTGTTTCTTTTAGCGTCATTCTAATAAACACATATAAACCAATGTTTAGGAAAATATTAGAAAGATTAGTCAGTTGATTAATATAAATAGCGATGCCTGAAATATGATTATCAACTAAAATAAAATAAGCAGAAGAGATTAGGCACATCAAAACATAGAGAGGAACCGATAATAGATTACTGCCGTTAATTATGATTCGATTGAAGCTTTTCGATAATTGAATAAGATTAGTAATCGCTAATACGCTAAAGCACATAAGAAATAGCATTTGAATATTAAGTGCGTGATCTGTGCCACTGTTCTTAGATAAGGTCACCCTATAATGCCAAAAAGAAATAGCAATTAAGCTATTTGCCATTAATTGAAACAGCGTTGATACTCTTCGTTGATTAGCGTTTGTAGCTGCCCATAGAGCAATGTGATGATGACGCACTGTCGCAATAAATGCACAGATGAACAGCATCATCACAATTAAAAAATCTGCAATTGATGTTTTCAATTAAAAAATCTGCAACTGATGTTTCAACAGACTTAAAGTTTTCTAGCGTGGGAGTAATACGAGATTTTTGAAATTGATAATTTTTGTGCTCTTCTTTGCACATGGCGAGCGAACTTGTAAGTGAGTCTCTGAAATCTTGTTCTGATGCCCGACTGTCGCCTGAAAATAAATCATCACCTAAAAGGTCGTCATCACCGAATATGTCATTGGCTGAATCAGCCAGTTGCTCCGTCATAAGTACTTTTACAGACAATTCTATATCCTTATCTACATCGCACGAGGTGTAGTGGTCAACTAAATTTAGACACGAGTTAAGAGGTCTTCCAGTATATTCTTTCAACCACATTTGGGCTCTTACCGTTATTATGCTGATGCGGCCTAGCACTGCTGTAATATCCAATAATATAATTTACTATTGATCGCTCCGCTTCAGCAAAATTTTGATAGCTAACTTCTGGCATCCATTCTGTTTTAAAACTTCTAAAAAAACGCTCCATTGGTGCGTTGTCCCAACAATTTCCTCTACGGCTCATACTTTTTTTAATCTGGCAGCGCCACAAGGTTTGCCTAAATTTGTTGCTGGTATAATGCATTCCCTGATCAGAATGAAAAGTTATCCCCTTCGGTCTTCCTCTGGATTCATAAGCGTTCATCAGCGCCTTGCTCGTCAACTGACTATCTGGCGATAATGAAAATGCCCAGCCAACTGGTTTTCGTGAAAACAGATCAAGCACAATCGCTAAATATGCCCAGCGCTTTCCAATCCAAATATACGTTACATCACCGGACCATACTTGATTCGGACTCTTAACATCGAACTCTAGATTAAGTGTATTTGGCACGGCTAAGTGCTCATTGTTTGCCTTTTTATATTTCGTTGCCGATGGCTGGCTGCTACGAAGTCCAAGCTTCTTCATAATGCTTCGAGAGCCTGCAGAGCCATTGCTAAGTTTAAAGGCAGCTCTTACTTCACTATTGAGTTGTGCCTGCTCAAGTGATGGTTTTTTCGACCTTCCTTGCCAGTATTTACAACTACTGCAGTCGATTTCAAACACCTAGCAGATACGTTTAACGCAATGGCTCTCTTTCAATTTTGAAACTAGCGAGAATTTTCATCGAGTCCGATAGTAAGAGAGCGGTAGCCTTTTTTGAAATTTCTTTCTCTTCTTTAAGTTGCCTAGCCCACTTATCAACAGTGGATTTACCGACATCCATTGCTTCAGCAGCTTCTCGTATCGAATAGCCTTTATCTAAAACTAGCTGCGCAACTTCTAAACGAAATTCAGGTTTGAAGTTGGGTCTTTTAGGTCTGCTCATTGTGTCACCTTAATATTTACGAGATGATTATATCATCTCTAATTAGGTGGCCAAATTCACCGTACCATTACAATTTTCATACAGTATCTGCTGTACTATTTCATAATGCGATTAGGCTGTAAATGGTAATCTAAATAACAAATGTAAGTTATATGAAAGGTTTTTCTTTTGCTAGGAGGGTATATAAAATTCTTGTCGGTAATGACAGAATTCTAGATGGTAAGTATTAAGTAAGGTTTATGAAGTTGATTATATGAGTATACTTTATATACTAAGCTAACTATTTTTTATACCTAGCTCAGCAGTAATTTTTTATATTTTTCTATTAGAAGTTATGAAGGGCAATTATCTCTTCTAGGTTTATGATGATGCGTTCGCTGTAACTCGTTACTAAAAAAGGTACGGTGTTTTCATTGTAGTTTTTTATTGAGCGTTCCATGAAATTCCACTTGCTATCAATCGCACGCAGTATCTTTTTACTACTTTCAGGATTAACTTGTTCTTTTAATTTGACGAGATCTATGCGAAACGCTTCTGCCATTTGGTCTAATGAACGCTCATAAGATCCCATAAATACTTGGCCTAAATTGGACGTGCCTCTGGCAGCATATTGAGCGGTTATTTCTTCCATCGTCACTGACAACGTTCGTGCTGTTTCTACAACTGTCGGAGGTTTTGTTCCTGTACTTGTTTGAGCATTTTGATAGGCTTTTGATAAATTCTTTAATAGTGTTGCATTAACTTTTCCCATTTCATCAACTAAGCGTACGTTAGGAAAACCTTGTGTTTCCATATCGTTATAATTGATTCGGATGAGCTTGTTGAATTCACTCCAGACACCATCAACTTCATCCAGTGAATCAATAATACCCTCGGCTGCGGGGAGCGAGCGTGTTGTTTCTAAGGTGTTTTCAAAGGCTATAAGATTTTTAATGATTTTTTTACCGTATTTAGAGTCGGCATCTAGGCCTGAATACATATAAAAGTTGGTAATGGATTCGGTAGAAAGTAGGCGTAATTTATGGACGTTACTTAATAGCTCTTGTGGAGTCGCAAAGGCCTGGAGTGAAAGCACAGACAAAGCGATAAGGAGTAAGCTTCTAAATTTTATTAAAGTCTTCATGGTACTCACATCGTTGGTTTTATTGTTTTTAACGTATTGTTTACCTTCGTCCATACTAAGGAAAAGAAGGTGCAATCCCTAGTGGGGATTACAAAAGGTAACAAAAAAGGTTAAAACTTAAGCATCATGTGTAAAATGACAATTAAGTAAGTTCTAATGAAGATTCTTAAAGTCTATTGTAGACCAGTAGCGCTGAGGCATTTTAAGGTTTAGTCAGTAAAGTTCTGTTTTCCTTTCTATATTAGCTTTTAAAGGCTATAAAAAAGACTATTCTTCTCTGTGCAATGACGACATCCTCTTGACTTTTTGAGGCCTTTCGCGGATTGTGTTCAACAAGATTCAAACGGTCGTATGAATTGCCTGTTTTTTAAGCAAACGACCGTTATCTCAGTGCAAGAAGCTGCTTTTGTATTTCGCTTCTGCAGTTCTTTAGCTAACCCAACGTGGAGATCATTTGATGATTTACGACGGTACAGCCATCACGGTGAAAATGATTGAAGACGGCATCGCCGAACTTAACTTCAATCTAGATGGAGAGTCTGTTAACAAGTTTAACCGAGTGACTCTTGAAAATTTAAAAGCGGCTACTGATGCTATTAAAGGCAACAGCGATGTTAAAGGTGTTTTAGTAACTTCAGGTAAAGATTGCTTTATCGTAGGTGCTGATATCACTGAATTTGGCGAAGCGTTTAAGCTTCCTGAAGAAGAAATCGTTGAGTGGATTGTTGCAGGCAACCAGATTTTCAATGCAATTGAAGATTTGCCAGTTCCGACTCTTACAGCGATCAACGGTATTGCGTTGGGTGGCGGTTTTGAAATGTGCTTAGCGACTGACTTCCGAGTTATGTCTGAAAAAGCCAAAGTAGGTTTGCCAGAAGTTAAGCTAGGTCTTATGCCTGGCTTTGGCGGTACAGTTCGTCTGTCACGCGTCATTGGTGCTGATAATGCGATCGAATGGATCTGCATGGGCGCTGAGAACCGTGCTGATGCAGCTCTGAAAATGGGTGCTGTTGACGCAGTTGTTGCTCCTGAAGCTGTTCGTGATCAGTCTATCGCTATGCTTAAGTCTGCCATCGCTGGTGAACTTAACTACGAAGCACGTCGCGCAGTTAAGACTGGTAAAGGTCTTTTGAATTCGATGGAAAGCATGATGGTTTTCGAAACCGCTAAAGGTTTCGTTAAAGGTCAGACTAAGGGTCATTACCCTGCGCCAATCGAAGCGATCAAGGTTATGCAAAAGCATCACGGCCTTACTCGTGACAAAGCGCTTGCAGTTGAAGCAAAAGGTTTCGCTAAGCTTGCTAAGACAACTGAGTCTGCAGCACTTATCGGTTTGTTCAATAACGATCAGTTGTTGAAGAAAAAAGCCAAAGAATTTGATGCCATTGCTAAGCCAGTTAATAAGGCTGCAGTATTAGGCGCGGGTATTATGGGCGGTGGTATCGCTTATATTTCTGCACTGAAAGGCACACCAATCCTAATGAAAGATATCGCAGAAGCGGGTATCGAATTAGGTTTGAACGAAGCAAACAAACTTCTTTCTAAGCGCGTTGAGCGTAAGAAAATGAAGCCTCTTGCAATGGGTGAAGCCCTTAACCGTATCCGTCCTACTTTGTCTTATGCAGAGTTCGGTGACGTTGATATCGTAGTTGAAGCGGTTGTTGAAAACCCTAAAGTTAAAGGTATTGTTTTAGCAGAAGTTGAAGGACACGTTAACGAAAATACGATCCTTGCATCGAACACGTCTACTATCTCTATCGATTTCTTGGCTAAGAGTGTTAAGCGTCCTGAAAACTTTTTGGGTATGCACTTCTTTAACCCAGTACACATGATGCCTCTTGTAGAAATCATCCGTGGTGAGAAGACGTCTGAAGAAGCGGTTGCAACGACTGTAGCTTATGCTAAGAAAATGGGTAAAACCCCAGTAGTTGTTAACGATTGCCCAGGTTTCTTGGTTAACCGTGTATTGTTCCCATACTTCGGCGGTTTCGCTGGTTTATTGAAAGACGGTGCTGATTTCCGTCAAGTCGATAAAGTGATGGAGAAGTTCGGTTTCCCAATGGGTCCTGCTTACTTGATGGATGTTGTGGGCATTGATACCGGCAAGCACGCCAACGATGTTATGGCTGAAGGTTTCCCTGAGCGCATGAAAGCTGACTTTACGTCTGCGATGGATGTGCTTTACGAAAACGGTTTTTACGGTCAGAAAAATAACAAGGGTTTCTATACCTACGTTGAAGATAAGAAGGGCAAGCCGAAGAAAGTTTTCGATGCGTCTATTCTTGAGTTGCTTGCCCCTGTATTGGGTGAAGCACGCGACTTCGATGCTGAAGAAATCATTGCTCGCTGCATGATCCCAATGTGTAACGAAGTTGTTCGTTGTCTTGAAGAAGGCATCGTAGATACGGCTGCTGAAGCCGATATGGCTTTGGTATTCGGCGTTGGCTTCCCTCCATTCCGTGGTGGTGCTTTACGTTACATCGATACAGTGGGTCTTGCTAACTTCGTTGAACTTGCTGACAAGTACAAAGACATTAGCCCTCTATACCACGTGACTGACAAGATGCGTGAAATGGCTGCTAATGGCGAAAGCTACTTCGGTTAATTGACGAACGAGACTAGGAGAATACAAATGAACTACGAAGATAATGATGTAGTTGTAATTGACGCAGTACGTTCACCAATGGGCCGTTCTAAGAACGGTGTATTTCGTAACGTGCGTGCTGAAGACATTTCTGCAAACCTAATTAACGCTCTTTTTGAGCGTAACCCTGGCGCGAAAGCATCTGAAGTTGAAGATGTGATCTGGGGTTGTGTAAACCAAACTTTGGAACAAGGCTTTAACGTTGCTCGTCAAATCTCTTTGATGACTTCAATTCCAAAAGAAGCGGCTGCACAAACTGTTAACCGTCTATGTGGTTCAGCTATGTCTGCAATCCACACTGCGGCACAAGCTATTGCAACCGGCAACGGCGATGTATTCGTTGTGGGTGGTGTTGAGCACATGGGTCACGTGAATATGCAGCATGGTTTCGACCATAACCCTGCGTCTTCTAAGTACTCTGCTAAAGCCTCTAACATGATGGGTCTTACGGCTGAAATGTTAGGTAAGATGCACGGTATTACTCGTGCACAACAAGATGCTTTTGCTGAACGTTCTCACCGTCTTGCACAGAAAGCGACTGACGAAGGCGATTTCAAAAATGAAATCGTTCCTATGTTAGGTCACGATGCAGCTGGTAAGCAGATCATGGTTACTCAGGATGAAACTATCCGTCCTGAAACGACTCTTGAAACTTTAGGCAAGCTACGTCCAGCTTTTGATCCTGCAGGCGGTACTGTTACGGCAGCTACTTCTTCTCAGATCACTGATGGCGCGGCTGCTATGTTGCTTATGAGTGGCAAGAAAGCTAAAGAATTAGGTCTTAAGCCTCGTGCACGTATTGTCGGTATGGCAGTTGCGGGTTGTGATGCTGCGATCATGGGTTACGGTCCTGTTCCTGCGACTAAGAAAGCACTTAAGCGTGCTGGCTTAACGGCAGCAGACATCGATTTCTGGGAATTGAACGAAGCATTCGCTGCTCAGTCTCTTCCTTGTGTTAAAGACCTTGGTCTTAAAGACAAAGCTGACGAAATCGTTAACATCCATGGCGGTGCCATTGCTCTTGGTCACCCACTAGGGTGTTCTGGTGCTCGTATCTCTACTACTTTGATCAACGTACTTGAGCAGAAAGACGCTCAGTTCGGTGTTTCTACTATGTGTATCGGCATGGGTCAGGGTATTGCAACAGTTTGGGAACGTTTGAAGTAATTCAAACCTTCTAAATAAGTTGTAACGAAAAGCCGCTGCTCTCGTATGAGATCAGCGGTTTTTTTGTGCCTGTTTGTTGGCTCTGCAATTAATTCACTATGGACTCTGTATCGAATACCCGTTTGGTAACGCGAGTAGGAGATCTGGCCAGTGATCTGTTAGAATGCCCCGATAATCCAAATAATGTAATAGTGAATAAATAATGACTGATGCAATTAACGAAGAAATGAATGATGAAATTGTTGAGCGTAACTTTGAAGATCGTACTGACGAAGATAAAGAAGCGTTTTTGACTCAGACTTGGTGTAACGCTTGTCAGGCTGCTGATTTAGGTATGGTTGAGCCAAAAGAATATGAACTAAACGGTACTATTATCGTTGAAGGCAAGTGTAAGACGTGCAGTGAAGTGAGTCTGACTGAAGTGGCTGATGAAAGCACTGACGGCGAATGGGAAGACGAGAGATAGAGCCTATTTTAGTCTGAACAATAAAAAAAGCGCCGTTGCAAAGTATTGAATACTCAGCAAAAGCGTTTTTTTTTACTCTAAAATTCAGAACTGTCTAAAACGAGTTGTCTTGAATAATATACTTGAAAATTTCTACTACCTGCTCTGGCGTTTCGCATACCGCTTGGGCTGCTGCATCCACTTCTTTTAATGGGTGAGTAATGCTGGGATCATGCATTACGATCAATGATTTATTCAGTGCCGCGGCATAACCTGCATCAAATGCGGCATTCCACTGCTTGTACTTATCGCCAAAACGCACCACCACAATATCGGCATCGTTGATTAATTTACGCGTACGCAGAGCATTGATCTTAGATGCCTTATGGTCTTTCCAAAAAGGCTTATCTTCAGGCCCAAGGATATTTTCACCACAGTCATCGCTTGCAGCATGCGTCGTATTAGGCCCCGATAATTCGATATCTAATTCTGCCGTCTTAATGCCTTCGGCAATCGTCGTGCGCCAGTCAGAATGAATCTCACCGGATAAATAAACTTTTAATTTCATGATTGTTTCTCATCTTCTTTTTTCCAGCGGGTATAGAGCGTCGCTGCGGTGAATAAAACTAAGGTTGCGAGTGGCATTAGAGTGCCCCATATATCGGCCCCAGCGGTGAACATCAACAGAATGGCTAATACAAAGTAAATCATAGTGACATACGATAACCAAGAAGCGGTTCTATGGTTACCATTAACGAGCCCTGGAATAAAAATTAATAACGGTAAGCATTTAAATAACCATATAACGATAGGAGCAGCAATAGTGGTGCCTTCGGTATGCTCGCCGCCGCTGGCAAAGGTGCTGGCCAGTAAAATAGCGATTAAGCCGATATAACTCATTATTAGAATGACGCGGCTTATGACTAACTTGCTCATTTATTTAATCCTGTCAGTAAGGCTAAACCAAGTGTTGCGATTCGCTTTCCTTGGGCATGGCAGAGCTTCAATTCATGTTCTGATAAGTCACGTTCGCCTTCTGTGCCCGACCAGTGAGAAGCTCCGTATGGAGTGCCTCCCGTTGCGGTATGTATCAACGCTGACTCAGTATAAGGAATGCCACAAAAAACCATACCATGATGAATAAGGGGAAGAGCCATCGACATTAGGGTTGTTTCTTGGCCGCCGTGCAAGCTTGAGGTTGCCGTGAAGACGCCAGCAGGCTTGTTGACTAACTTACCTGTCATCCAAAGGTTGCTAGTACCGTCTAGGAAGTATTTTAAAGGTGCCGCCATATTGCCAAAACGCGTTGGGCTGCCCATGACAAGACCCGAGCAATGCTTCAGATCATCTTCAGTACAATAAACAGCGCCTGAATCAGGAATACTTGCTTCTGTTGCTTCGCAGTTAGTTGAAATAGCAGGAACCGTTCGAATACGGGCCTCAATGCCAGCAACTTTTTCTACACCTTGGGCAATAGTTTGAGCCATTTTGGCGGTTGTGCCGCCGCGGCTATAATAAAGCACGAGTATGTAAGGGGTTGAGTGTTGATTTGAGTTAGTCATTATAAGATTTCCAATACTTGTTCTGGAGGACGGCCAAGCCTAGCTTGATCGCCATTAATTACGATTGGGCGTTCAATGAGTTTAGGAAATTCTACCATAGCGTTGATGAGTGCCGTGTCGCTAAGGTCTTTATTATTTAACTGATTTTCTTTATAAGCCTCTTCACCTTTGCGTAATAACGCTCGCGGAGTTATTCCCAGCTTACTAATTACAGCTTTTAGTTCTTTTACGCTAGGGCAATCTTCAAGATAGAGGCGAATCGTAGGTTCTATGCCTTGGGTTTGTAAAAGCTGAAGCGTTTGGCGAGATTTAGAACAACGAGGGTTGTGGTAAAGTATGACATCCATAATTGATTCGCTCATGCTAATGTTTAAAATTTGCTAATAGCAGTATTGTAGCGAAAAGATCGCTATCATTCACCGCAAACAGTTAAGCTGATTGAGAATTAACGGAAGGACTCACGAGTGAAAGCCCTATTTCAACAGGTTGTATTGAAAATACAGCAGCAATCCGGCGCTGCATTACTCATTGCTGCGTTTAAAAGATTCAATTCATTAGGTCATACTACCGATGCGGCTGCGTTAACTTACACCACGTTATTTGCCTTGGTGCCCTTATTAACAGTGACCTATTCAGTGTTGTCGATGATCCCTTCGTTGCAAGAGAACCGCAGTGATATAGAAGCGTTGATGTTGGGCAATCTTGTGCCTTCATCTGGTGATGTTTTGATGGAGTATTTGCATCAGTTTTCACAGCAAGCGCAGCAATTAACGGCTGTCGGCATTGTCTTGTTGGCCATTACGGCCTTTATGATGTTGCGCAGTATTGAAAATACTTTTAATCAGGTATGGCAAATTAAGCGGGGACGAAAAGGGCTTTCCAGTTTTTTACTATATTGGGCAATCTTGAGTTTAGGACCTTTAATCCTTAGTGCTGGCTTAGCCGTGAGCTCTTACTTAGCTTCCCTTAGTTTGTGGAAAGAAGACTGGGTTCCTTCTTATGGGATTTTAGCTTTAGGTTTAGTGGTTCCTTATCTCGCCAGTTTTTTAGCCTTTACGTTAATCTACTGGGCTGTGCCTAACTGCAATGTTCCTTTAAAGCATGCCGCTATTGGGGGTGCTGTGGTCGCGATGTTCTTTGAAATAGGTCAAGAGATTTTTGCCGAAGCCACGACGTTTTTTCCCACTTATCAATTAATCTATGGTGCCTTTGCGGCTGTGCCACTTTTTTTAATGTGGTTGTACCTTTCTTGGTTATTTATTTTATTGGGTGCTGAAATTGTTTATTTACAAGAAGATGGGCGCTTAAGTGAGCAAGATGAGGTCGCTCGTATCGATGATGCACTGGGTCTGCGCTTGTTGTCGATACTGCACGCTCAGCAAGTTACTGGTGAAGGCTTGTCTTTTATTGAATTAAAGCAATTAATAAAAAAAGACAAAGGCGCAAAAATAGATTATGGCAGTTTAAAAAGAACGCTCATGTATTTAGAAAAACTAAAATTAATCATCAAGATGCACGATCATCAATATTTCTTGGTACGAGATCTAAATCAATATGTTTTATATGATTACCTGCAACATATAGCGCCTAAAAAATGGTTTGAACTGGTTAAGCCTGACCTTTCTTTAGGTACTCTGGATCTTTTTGAATTAGAGCAAGTACTTGTTCGCCAGCAAGGCGAGTTAAAGAAAAATACATCAGTTGCGTTGCAATTATATTTATCCATTCCTAGTGATAACAAGGGATTGGGTGGTATGAGGTTGAAAAAATGATTAATAGCGCTAAATTCATACTTTTAATGGGGTGTTTGTGTTTAAGCGCCTGCAATCCGTTTTCAGACAGAAGCGTTTTAGACGAAAAGCTGGGTAACGGGCCTAATGAAGGGTCGTTGCCGAGTAACGTATTAGTAGGGGGTGACAATGTTCCAAAAGACTATTGGTCGGGGCAGTGGCGTATTATTAATATTTGGGCCGAATGGTGTAAGCCTTGCTGGCAAGAAATTCCCGAATTAAATCAGTTTTTGGCGACGCAAGAAAAAACTGGCGTTAAGTTACTGGGCTTTAACTTTGATGAGTTAGCGCGCGCCGAGTTGGTGTTATTAAAAGAGAAAATGTCGATTAAATTTCCGGTCTTAGCCCAGTGGCCAGAGTCATGGAGCAAGCCAGAAATAAAGGGTTTACCGGCAACCGTTATTTTATCCCCCGATGATGAAATAATAAATATCTTATGGGGCCCGCAAAGTCTTTCAACGTTGAGCAAGGGCATCGAAGAAGCAAAAAAGGTTATTAAAGCTAGGTCAGATAAAAGTTAATAGAATATTGAAGGTGTTTTGTTAGTTTATCATGGAAAAAAGTATGCCAATTGCTCGAAAACCTAATAATCAATGATCGCTTAAAACCTAATGATTTAAGCCATTTAATAATATGCATAATCAACCTTAAAACAAACTGAATTTTACTCAATTTTATTTATTATAGGTTTAAACTGAAAGCACTTCAGTATTTCAGTCAGTATAAAGTAAGGTAGAAAATTTCCTTTTTAGACGAAATGCTCTTTAAACTTGAGGTGGCCTCATGATCAACTTATTCGATGCATTTGCTGAGTTTGTGTCTATTCATCCAGGGATTACTGAAGCAGAAAGACGTAATATTGCAGGCTGCTTTAAGGATTTGTTGGATGCTGACCCTGAAAAAGAAATTATGCGCTGTGCCTTAGAGCATTATGCTAATGAGTATAACTGGCCTTACGTGCTGGAGACTTGTGAGGGTTACCTAGTGTTTGGTATGGAAGCGAAAGAAGCAACCAGCCTTGCTCACAACGCATTAAATTCCAGCCAGATTGCTTTAGCCGCGTGTTTGTTGTCGATGTGTAATAATCACACAGATGCTGAAGCCGTTGCAGAGGTTCAGTTGATAATGGAAAGTCGAGTGGCTTAGTGAAATGTGCGTTTCAATTTATTGACGCAGTGTTTGTAGTCAATCATTATTGATGATCAACGAACCAATATTTTTGCCAAAAATCCATTACTTTTTCAGGGTATTTTGTCCTACCTAGACTGCCATTATATCGAGCCAATGCTCGAGTCCAATCCCCTTTTTCTCGTTTTAAATAATGTTTCAAAATCGTGCAACCATAACGTAAGTTGATTGCCGCGTTAATTAAGTTATCGTCCTTACGACCTAACTCTTTTTTCCAAAAGGGCATGACTTGCATTAAACCTTGAGCGCCCACGTAAGACACTGCGTAAGCGTTAAAAGCACTTTCAACATGAATCACTGATATGACCAACTCGGGTGATAAGTCTGCTCTCGTAGCTTCTTGGTGGACCATGCGCAGCAACGTTAAGCGTTCTTGCGGGTCTTTAATATAGCGCTTTAGCCTCGCGGACATATCAACGAGCCAAACCTGAGCTTCAAACTCGTCATCAAAACTCTTGGCGTCGGCAACGGCCTTTGCCAGTGCTTTTTTGAGAGTGGGGTCGACTTTTTTTAATGCGAATGCACTATTAGAAATGAGAGCGACTGAAAAGAACGCCAGTATTGTTAGCAGTATTGGCAGGAACGATTTCAGTCGCGTGATCATAATTTAAGCTTTAATCGATTTTTTTAAGAAATCAACGATATCGTCAACGGCAATTTCTTGTTTATCGGCTTCACGGCGATTCTTATATTCAATCGTACCTGCGTCTAAACCACGGTCACTGATAACGATACGATGAGGAATGCCCATCAATTCCATGTCAGCAAACTTAACACCAGGACTGGTTTTCTTATCACGATCGTCAAAGAAAACGTCAATCCCTAATCCTATTAACGCGTTGTACAAGGTTTCAGATTTTTCACGAACGGCTTCTGACTTGTGAGCGCCCATAGGCACAATGCCTAAGGTGAATGGGGCAATCGCATCTGGCCAGATAATGCCGTTTTCATCATTGTTCTGCTCAATGGCAGCGGCCACTACGCGGCTGATACCAATGCCATAACAGCCCATGGTCATTGTTCTATCTTTACCGTTTTGATCTAGTACAGACGCTTTTAGGGCTGAAGAATACTTAGTACCCAACTGGAAAATATGACCGACTTCGATTCCTCGTTTTATTTCGATTTTGCCTTCACCACAAGGGCTTGGATCACCGGCAACAACGTTGCGCAGATCGGC
>JBNMPQ010000028.1:0-16229 GCA_051276935.1 Oleispira sp.
TTTAGGGCGCCCTCTAAAGCCAGTTACCTTTAATTAAGCGGAATCCACATCATGTCTACCAACTATTTCAACACCCTGCCGTTGCGTGAGCAATTGGCCCAGCTCGCCAAATGTCGGTTTATGCACATCTCAGAATTTCCAGACGGTGTTGATGCACTGAAAGGCAAAAAAATCGTTGTCATCGGTTGTGGTGCGCAAGGTTTAGCCCAAGGCATGAACCTGCGTGACAGTGGCTGTGATGTCTCTTATACCTTGCGTGCAGCGGCCATTGCCGAGCAGCGTCAATCTTGGAAGAACGCGACCGAAAACGGTTTTACGGTCGGCACCTATGAAGAATTGATCCCAACGGCTGACGTGGTGTTGAACCTTACGCCAGATAAGCAGCATACCTCTGTGGTTAACGCCATTATGCCGTTGATGAAACAAGACGCTTGCCTATCTTATTCACATGGTTTTAACATTGTTGAAGAAGGCATGAAAATTCGCGACGACTTAACCGTTATCATGGTGGCGCCTAAGTGCCCAGGCTCTGAAGTTCGCAACGAGTATGTGCGTGGTTTTGGTGTGCCGACGCTAATCGCTGTGCACGAAGACAACGATCCTAAAGGCGAAGGTTTGGCACTGGCCAAAGCTTACGCGGCGGGTACTGGCGGCCATAAAGCGGGCGTATTAATGTCTTCTTTCATCGCTGAAGTTAAATCTGATTTGATGGGCGAGCAAACTATTTTATGCGGCATGCTGCAAACCGGTTCACTATTGTGTTTCGACAAGATGATCGAAGAAGGGGTTGAGGCAGGTTACGCGTCTAAACTGATTCAGTACGGCTGGGAAACCGTCACCGAAGCGCTGAAATACGGCGGCGTTACCAATATGTTGGATCGTTTGTCTAATCCAGCCAAAATTAAATGTTTTGATTTAGCCGATGAATTGAAGCAAATTATGCGTCCGCTTTACAACAAGCATCAAGACGACATCATGAACGGCACCTTCTCCAGTGTGATGATGGCAGATTGGGCTAACGACGATGTTAACCTGTTAGGCTGGCGCGCAGAAACGGCTGAAACGGCATTTGAGAAAACCCCCGCTGGCGACGTTGAAATTTCTGAGCAAGAATATTTTGATCATGGTATTTTAATGGTGTCCATGGTTAAAGCTGGCGTTGAACTGGCGTTCGAAACCATGACCGCTGCAGGTATTATTGCTGACTCTGCTTACTACGAGTCACTGCATGAAACCCCGTTGATCGCCAACACCATCGCACGTAAAAAATTATATGAGATGAACGCAACAATCTCTGATACTGCTGAGTATGGCTGCTACCTATACAACCACGCGTGCATCCCCTTGCTCACTGATTTCATGAAAGGCATTAAGAGCGACGTTATTGGTCGCG
Source organism: Oleispira sp. (assembly GCA_051276935.1). Classification (GTDB taxonomy): domain Bacteria; phylum Pseudomonadota; class Gammaproteobacteria; order Pseudomonadales; family Oceanobacteraceae; genus Oleispira. The sequence continues at coordinate 1,394 of JBNMPQ010000028.1, forward strand.
GCTTAAACCTAGACGATCTAGGCGTTGATAACGCCCGTTTGATCGAAGTTAACGCGCAATTGCGTAGCCATCCGGTTGAAGCCATTGGCGCAACACTTCGTGGTCACATGTCAGATATGAAAAAAATCGTATAAGCTTGGCATTTGATAATAAGCGCTATTTTCAATTGCGCTTATTAATAGCGACACTGAAAGGCCGAGCTTAAAATCTCGGCCTTTTTTATGCACAATATATTAAATGTTTTTATATCGGATGTTTACATCATGCCCCTGCAAGACACTACTTGTCTCAATAGTCACCTCAATATTTGCCTCAATAATTTATCGGTTAATTTTGAAGAGCGTTTTCAATTGCATGCCATCCATTGGCAAATTGAACCGCAACAACACTGGGTTATCACCGGCACCAATGGAGCGGGAAAATCTGCCTTGGCAGCCGTACTCGCCTCCGTAGGTGATATTACCGCAGGCACTATTGAAGGCTTACCCAAACGAGTTGCCATGGTCTCGTTTGAAGCACAGGCTGAATTGATAAACGTTGAATTAAAAAAAGATGATGCCGATATTATGGACGTCATCAGCGAAGGCACTCCCGTTCACGAGATCTTGTTTGACCATTGTCTCGACGTAGCACTGGCCAAACAACTGAGCGTAAAATTTGATGTCGAAAAATTAATGGCCCGCGCTTTTAGAAAACTGTCTACGGGTGAATCACGCAAAGTCATGTTAATTCGCGCACTGGCCAGCAAACCCGACCTACTTATTCTTGATGAACCTTTCGACGGATTAGACGTGAAGACCTTAGCCATGCTGCAAGAGCACCTACACACCTTGGTTGATACCACTACGATGATTATGGTACTCAACCGCTTTGATGAATTCCCCGTCTTTATAAGCCACATCGCCTACGTTGATAGCGGCAGATTGCAACATCAAATACGGCGTGACGACGCGCAAGCCTTTGGTGAGTTGCATCAATTATTACATTTAAAAGGCCCCCATTTGAGTGTGCCCCCAGCCGATGTTGAGACAGCAATTCCAGTACTTGATCCAACTCAACCTCTAGTACATTTAAACAACATCAGTATAAAACACGGTGACCAAATCATCATCGACAAACTCAACTGGATTATACAACCCAATCAACACTGGCAACTCAGCGGCCCCAATGGCAGCGGTAAAACGGCGTTATTATCTCTCATTACCGGCGACCATCCACAATGCTATGTTAACGATATTATTGTGTTTGGTTTTACACGCGGCAGCGGTGAAAGCATCTGGCAAATCAAACAATTTATCGGTTATGTGTCTACCGCACTGCAATGGGAATATCGCGTTGGCACAAGCTTGCGCAACGTGATTATTTCAGGTTTTTATGACAGCATTGGCTTGTACAGTAAATTCACTCAAAAGCATGGGCAAATCGCCGACCAATGGCTGGAGCTACTGGGCATGGCTGATCGAGCCAATCAGCCCTTCAATAAAATGTCCTATGGTGATCAACGTCTATTGTTAATTGCCCGAGCTATGGTGAAACATCCGCCGTTGTTAATTTTAGATGAGCCCTGCTTGGGGCTAGATGAAATGAACCGACAGTTGGTGCTCGCCTTAATTGAAAAGATATGTGCCTACAGCGAAACCTCTGTGCTGTACGTTAATCATCATCCAGAAGACCAGATTAAGGGGATCAATAACTTCTTGGCACTGGGGTAAATTTTCAGGCCCATAAAAAAACTTTCCTTTTAGCGATCTAATTGACCGAGAGGTCATTACTCCATCGATAACAGCGCCCGAATATCCATTTCTAGCACCGAGCCTAACGGTTTCGCCGTACTTAAATAGTAACTAACCTTGCTGCCGTCTCCTACCATTAGATATTTATTAAAGTTCCACGTAGGCGGCCTGCTGGTGGTTTCTGCTAGATATGAAAATACTGGGTTGGCATTACTGCCTTTTACATGTGTGGGCGCGACCATAGTAAAGGTAACACCAAAATTGTAATAGCAAATTTTGGCGGCCTGCGCTTCACTCTTGGCTGCTTGATTAAAATCATTCGAACTAAAACCAACTACCACCAAGCCTTTTTTCTGATACTTTTGATGCAGCGCTTCCAAACTTTTTAATTGCGGCGTAAACCCACAATGACTCGCCGTATTCACCAACAATACCGGCCCGCCGGTATATAAATCGCATATGTTGATGGTTTCGCTGCTGTGCAACTTTTTAAACGCATGGTTTAACTGTTCGGGGCATTGTTGCAGCTGATCTGCTGAAACAGTTAATGGGGTTAACAGTAGTGTCAGTATTGCTGCTAGCTTCGTCATATAGCATCCTATTTATTGAGTTTGTATATATCTTGCTATTTACGAAACAGGCAGCTAAAGAGATGAGAGCGTCTGTTTTAGCTTACGGACACCGGCATTAGAAATATCGACCACCTGCTAATGCGCCACACCGAGCATACCAACAAAACCCAATAATAATATACAGGTAAATCGTAGACCAATATAATAAGACTCACCCTGCCGTCGCACTCCCATTATATTTCTCGTTGACAACAACAATATGTGCCTGAACATTAGGAATCAACACGCCCTTATCGCGCTTGTCACACCAACGCCGGATAATAGACATATATCGCAGCGCCCCATCCTACTTCTCAAGCTCATCAGTTACATTTATACAATAAAGGATGTTCTATTACAGAATGAAAACAATAAAATATAATCACTACTGTCCCGTTCACGCAAAGCCGTCATGCCGGGCTTGACCCGGCATCCAGTAAACTATTGAAATCACTGGATACCCGATAAGAAATAAACGCTTTCCAGAATGACGGGGTTTCTTTTCGATTTTCATGTCGCTTACTCACCATTACACCGCTTGGTTACGATTGACGTAGCCTATAGCTAATTGAGCCGAAGTTAACGGGATAGCAGTAAAATATAATGATAAAAACTAGCGTTATAGCGCCCTATTTTGTACATTATTAACGTGAATTTTTCTACAAATTAATTATTTACCGAATAAGGATCATTCGCTAGCATATAAGCTCTTAAATCTGATTTTTGTGGCTGGGTTTGCAACCACTGTCGAATTCCTTTGATCTTAGCATATGACTCAGCACCAAATTTTTCTGCATAAATATCAGAGAAATTGTTTTTAGTCGTTTCTGTACGAATTTTTTTTTGCCACGATTGAGTCACTAATGTATTGAGAGATCCTGCAAGCCCTTCATCCTTCAGTAATTCCCATTCGCCTTTGTCCAACCAAATACCGCCGACGCTCAAGCTATAATCAACGCGATGCTTAGTTTTTGATGAAACCCTAAACTTGGACATAAGAGCCCCAGTAACCGGACAGAGAAGTGCTTTAACTGACTCTTCAAGATCTTCACCATACTCTATATCTTCCGCAAAAGAATATTCTGGAGTTTTTTCTTTCCAAGACAAAAAGTCTTCAATTAAAATCCAATTACCACCACAGTGATTGCAATTATGTGCTCTAAACAATTCATCAATAAAACTTGGCGTTAACACTCCGTCATTACAGCTTGTACATTTCATATTATTTACACTCTTAATTTATGACTATTTTTTGTTTCGGACTTTTCATTACCGATTAAAGATAGGAGGTCCGGTGTTTTCAGTTCTAGCTCAGTTATCGCCGCAGCTTCTAACACAATACTATTAATGGCATATAGACTAGACCATAAGTGCTTTCTCGCTACCGCTGTCATTTTAGTCGTAGGAACGGCTTCTAGAAAAATAAAAAGCGTATACTCTAGAGCATAATCGCCGGCATTTGTTAAAAACCACTCGAAGGGTTTATGATTTTTAATAGGCAACTCATTTTTTTCAATAGCCATGATATTGGCAGTTGTAAAGAGCTTATCGACTTGCTGGTAAAAAGCATGCAAACTATCTACACGCGTCTTTTTATCTTTAGAGGAAAGGTCAGGATAAGAAATTTTATAGGTGATCGACTTCCTAATGCCATCAGTACTAGCAATACGGCTTAAGTTATCAATTTTTGATTCTATAAATCGTTTATTCCGAATAAATGTGCGGTGGTTATTATGGATGTCATAGAGAATCGTGTAAATAAAACTCACTTTATGGATGATATATTCGTCATCATAGCCATCGATAACTACCACATCGCCATCTTCTAATATATTGGTGTTTAAGATAATGAGCCCACTCATAATATCGGGGGCCCAAACGCTACTGGTTAGCGCCATAAAACCAATTGAGATACCAAAAATCCCCGTAGTTTCTAACAAGCTATCCATTCCCCATATTTTAATCAAGGTATAGGTCGCAAAAAGAAAAATAACAACTAAGAATATAAGCTCGACAACACGGCTACTATAAGAATCGAGGTAAGTTTTTTGACCTTCAAATAACTTGGTTTTTCCAAAGCGTCGCCTAAAAAATGCGTTGCCTATTTTGAAACCCAATATACTGGTATAAAAACACAAGGCGCTATTAGCAAGTTTAATAAAAAGATTTTGATAATCAATGTTGACAGCCATTAGTAAAACATCAAAAACATGTAGCGCAAGGAAGAGTATATTGACTGTAATGAAGAGCCGGAGTGCGATCTTATGGTCTTGCCCAGGATCAATACGATTAATGATAGGTTTAGCAAACAAAAGCAAAAGGAAATTACAGACAAAAATAACCCCATGAGTAACCCATTCTATTTGAGATAAGTCGGGAGCTGCAATCGCTATCATTTTTTTATCCATAAACCTTATTATTGACTTACCATTAATTTAATCAACCCTTCTTTAAGGGAACATTTTTAACTGGCTTCTTCGGAGGACTTTACTTCTTTATAGATAGCACTTTTTTTGATAACTCGGTGATTTTAAAATACGTACGCAAATCAACAGCTAACTTTTTATCCATTTTTTTAATTAACGGCCTAGCGACAGCAGAAATTTCTTCCGCCAGCGTTAACAATGATGTATTGATATGTGGGTTATCCTTGCTGGCTAATATCTTATTTATTTTTTCCAGTGCCGATACCATGTCACTCACCATCTGGGAGCTATCAGGAATAACCTGAGACTGCTCATCATCCATTCCAAATAGGGTTTCTACATTACCCTGCTCCAATCCCCCAACCAAAGACATCAATGATTCTCCATTATCTGCAGTAGTCATACTCAAGTTTTTCAAGCCACTGACAATATCTGCTAATTGCGCAACTACCTTACCTCCCGTATCGGCATCGTCACCACCCATGGCTTTATTACGTAAGAAGTCTTGCTTGATCTGTTGCCAGCGATCCATCTGCTCTGATGTCATATTACCGCGTAGTTCTGCTAACTTTAATAAGTTATCTTCAGCGCCCATGGTCAACAACTGAGATTCGCCAAGATAGTGATCGGCAATCATGCCCATCATCTCGTCATCATTCATTACCGCAGACACTTTTTCAGCCATCTTATTCATATTACGATAACTACCTTGCAGTTTAAAAGGCGGTTCAGTTCGGTACTTATCGTTCTGTGAAGCAGAAGCAATATACTGTTGGTTAATTTTTAACACTACGTCCTGAATGGCAAACAGTTTACGTAACACCTCAGTAATCTCGTTAACTTCAGCACCACTATATTGATGTTTTAAATCTGTTGTAGGAATATTCTCTCCTTTCGCCATACGGACTAACTGATAAACATCGTTTAAGTCTCGCAGTGCAAGCGGCGCTAATACTGAATTAGAGGTTAATGAATTTTCGATATAACTTAGGGCAAACTGCTCATCCATACCACCCAAAATATCGCCAAGATTATAAATGTCAGCTCGGTTGGCGAGCATATCAGGTACTTTGAAGGCCTCCCCGGATTCTGTATAAGGGTTACCGGCCATGACCACACAGAATTTTCGGCCACGCATATCATACGTTTTACTTCTACCTTTCCAAATGCCTTCGATACGTCGAGTGCCATCACAAAGCGAAATGAATTTTTGCAAAAACTCAGGATGTGTGTGCTGAATATCATCTAGATATAGCATCACATTATTACCCATCTCTAAACCGAGATTAAGTTTAATCAGTTCCTGTTTAGCAGTGGCATTAGGCGCTTGCTCGGGATCTAAAGACAACACATCATGACCAAGAGAAGGACAGTTAATTTTCATAAATATCAATCCCAAACGGCTCGCCACGTACTCCATTAATGTAGTTTTACCGTAACCAGGCGGCGAAATCATCATTAATAGACCCATGAGATCTGTGCGCTTATTATCCCCAGCAGCCCCCATTTGCTTAGCGAGATTGTCACCAATAATAGGCAGATAGGCTTCATTAATTAGACGGTTGCGCACAAAAGAACTTAAAGGCTTAGGCTTATACTCTTCTAATCGAAGAGCGTCACGCTCTTGCTGAGTAATTTGATGGCGTATCTCTAAATAACGATGGTAAGCAGGGATGACTTCATGTTTATGGTGTTCAATACGCTGTAAAAATGTATCTACTGAGAACGCCAAGGATTGCCGCTCTATACGCGGGTGATCGCCCAACAAACCATTGATGACAATTTCAAGATCTGCCTCAACGAAACGACGACTCAAGCGTTCATCGGCATTAATTAAACCGATAGCTTCTGGGATATAGTGTGCCAACACAGTAAGGCCTTTATCTGCCACCAATGCATCTAACCATGCTTTGGTTAACGCCCAACGTTCCGCTGGCCAGCCGATTAATTCTTCTAACGCTGCCTGATATTGGCGCCACGTCAGTTCATTCAATGACCGTTTAAATTCCGCCAGTAATTCGGCAGCATATTTACTCGTAATAAACTCAATCTTTTCACGGCCTAGCTCTTCGACTAAATATTGAGATGCACGACGAATATCAAGTGCACTAACGGTAATAGTATGTTGCTCTATAAACAGAGTTAATACTTTATTAATTTCGCCAACCAATAAATCAACCCCATTACGATTAGCAAAAATTGATTGCATCTGTAATGCTGACCGAGCCCTCTCCGGCCAGGTTTCATGGCTTAAGGGATACTGAACATTATTATATTTACTATTAATATTTGCCCAGAATATTTGAGCAAGACCACGGCTTAGCGGATCGAATCGCAATAATTCTGCACGTGCTATCGAGGGAATTAATACTTTGAGTAATAATGCAGCATCATGGTCATGAACGCCTTTTTCGTAGCCTTCTTTGTAGCGCGGAGAAGCAAAGTCTCTCACAATTTCATGTAGTACAGTATCATCGACAATGGCTGCTCGTAATACCTCCATCGACAAGTCATGTTGTTGACTCTCTGCGGCACCTATAACTTCTGCTGCTAAATATTCTGACCGATAAAGTTGCTCTGTTTCGGACTCTAATGACAAGTCCCAGTAATCACGTAATGCCATTAATTCTGGATGCTCAATTTTTTCATAAAAATTGGTACCCGTTAAATGAATATGCAGATCACCTGCGCGCGGCAATATTGTTAGATCTAAGTCTTGCGTATTAACACTGAATTTATGTTTAGGCCCTAATTTAATAAGCTTCCCATCGTCTTCATAAATATCGGTTTTATCCCGTAGTGAACGTAATGCTTGTTCTTTGATCGCTTTGAAGCGTGCCTCAACATCATCAGCTTTCACCGCACTATTAAGCGAGCGTAAACGTCCAGTTAATTCACGTGTTTTGGCCACTAAAGGGTCAACCGCAAAATAGGTGTTGAGTTTATCAGCATCGGTAAATTTTAATGACCGCTTTTCAATACTGCTTAATATGCGCTCAGCGGCATCAGTTACTGCTTGAGCTTTACGCTGCTGCTCGTCTAACAACTGCTGTTTATGCGACTCGAAAGATTGATAAATTTCTTCCCGCTTGCTAATAATATCACTTAAAAATTCATCGTGATCACTAAATTGGCTTTCTAGTTCTTCCAGTTGAATCAATAAGCGTGATAATTGTTCATCACATTTTTCAGGGGTTGTGGAGAGGCCTAAAGCATTGGTAATCGTTTGAGAAAACAATTTAAACTGTGCAGAAAACTGTGCAACAGCTTCTGCTGAGCCTAAGCCCTTTTGTTTATGCTTTGCTTGAGCCTTACTTTGATTGAGCTTGGAATAAACTTCTGATATTGAATCGATGATGCGAGTACGTATGGTCGCGTCATCAATTTTTAGCGTGGCCATGAGCTCTGACAACAAATCTAACCCTGCAGCGGTTGATTCAATATCTTCAATTAAAGGCGCTAATGTAGCGATACTTTTCACATGATCAACTTCTTGATTTAACTGATCAATTTTCATCAAATAAGGCGCTAACGATTGCTCACCAGCCAGAAATTTAACTGTTTCTCCACTGAGATGCTGTTCAATATTAACTAATTCTTGATCGAGCTTAGCAATACGATCAATATCGATATAACGGTATTCTTTGATAGTGGTTAAGTGGCCTCGCTGGCGCCGTAATTTACCCAGCGCATCAACATACTGCTCTGTCGTGTCCCAATTATCTGGGCGCACTAAAACAAGCAAACCTTCTTGACTGCGTTCAGCCTCTGACATTGTCTTACTAGATTTCTGACGAATACTTTCTACTTTCTCAAATTCGTCAATGACTAATTCTGCGGTTTCAGCAATGAGCTTGAGTGTATTATCTATCCCTTGTGTTTGCTCCTCTGATATCCAGTAGTGATCATCAAAAGTTTTCTTACTTAGCTTGCTCAATTCTTCATAAAGGCGCATTGAAATTGACTGATTGTTGATTAATCGGCAGATGCTGTAGAAATCCGAAACACCTCGAACAAGCCCAGCATTACCAATTCGTCCGAAAAATGTTTGGCTGCTAGGGGCTTGACTAGCAAATTCAGTACTAATGTAGGGAGTATCCCATAATTGCATGGGATGTACGCGTGTCGGCTCTACTTCAGCGGAAAAAATAACAATACGGCCATTTTCGAATAACGCATAGCCATTGCCATAGATAGGATTACTCAATGATTTTTCAATTATATTATAAGCAAACAATCCTACTGTGCCACTTTCGGGAGCATAAAAAACATAGAGCACATCTTCGCCATTAGGTGAACGAATACTGCGTTTAAAGGTGAGCCCTGCATGGGTTCCATCAAAGGTCTTGTATTCGCCATTTTCTAGATAATAACCCCCTGGAAAAATGATCCCGTGATCTTCTGGCAATTGCACACAAGACTCGCCTATGGCGTCAATACGCAGCACTTCTTGAGTGAGCGTATTAAAAATAAGGTAACGCCATTGATTTTCTCGGTAGGGCAAAATTTTGAGTAAAATTAACTTACCAACCTTGGCATAAAATATTTGAGCATCATCCAAAGATTGAGTTTTATCGTCTACAGATTCACTATAAATACCCAAGCCATCTTCTGTGTTGTTTTCTACCTTAATAGTTAAGTCACCATTGAGTGTTTCAACAAAGACAGTATCTAAGATGCTAGCGTGGGGATGACGACCATGAACCGTATCCTCTCTGTTTGTTTCTGTCCATTCAAAATCATAGGGAGGTGGAAGCTCTATATCTCGCTCACCGCGATTATCGATATATTCTATGACTTTTCCATCCGCCGAAATAGACCAGCGAAAAACGCGGACATCTTCTAGCTTATCCCCGATTTGGAAACCAGCTAATAGCTTGCCGTGCATAATAGAGAGCTGGATTAGACGAGTATTTTTATAGTAACGATACAGCTCATCAAAATCACTGGTGAATCGTGAGTCAGCCAAAAAAGTCTCTGTTGCTGAGAAAGGCAACATTTCATAATTTCCATCCGTCTCTTTAATACTGAATAGAGAGAAAACGTCTTCAACTTTGATGTCTTTTTTAAGACCAATGAACACGTTATAACCAAATAATAGGTGCTCGCCTACTTGCACAATATCCCTAGCAACACAATTATTTTCAGTGCGCACACGGACACGAGCAACGACATCCATTTCTGAGCTGCCAAACTCCTGCAACCGCTCATTGTTAAGCGTTTTTGTTTTTTGGTTTAGCTCTCGACCTTGATCAACGAGTCGTTGGCGGATAATTTCATAGGCGCCACCTTCGGCGACTGCATTATCAACGAGAGTATGTTTATCCTGGGAGTCCATAAAATCATCCTTTTATTGATGGCAATCACTGTGTGAAAATAGGAGGGGGAATTAGCCCCCTCCTAGCGATCATGAGGCATCAACGTTTTCTTTATTGACTGTTTTAATTGGTCGTTTTACAAATCGCTCAACTAAACCAGATACTAATGTGCTTTTACTTGCCAGACCATCGATGGCTTTACCCATTGAAAGTGCTTGGGAAAAGTTATTAAAGAAATGATCGTCGCCACCGACAATATCAATGTTAGATTCTTTCAGAGCTGTTGCGAGGACTTCCGCATTCTCTCTAGCAATTTCTTTGCCTGCCTCAATCGAGGCCAAAGCTTCCTTCAGTGCTGTCTCTAGGCTCATACGGAATTCTTCATGCTCTCTAGCATCATCGCTCATCGTACCCATTGCTTGGAATTTATCCATTAGCCCTTCTGCTTCAGCCTTAAATTGCTCCCGGGTCACATCTGCACCCGCTAAACCAATGCCCTTTTTAGCGGTTGCTTCCGCTGCACCTTTGGCGTCAATGACCCTGGCCTCAGCACAACCTTCTTTTTCCAGTGCATCTGCTTTTGCTTCCTGTACCTTCGCATCAGCAAGCCCTGGTGCTGCACGTTCAGCCTGAACACCTTCAGCCAACTTCTTCTTGGAGTCTGCTTCTTTCGCCGCTGCCTCTAACTCTGCCTGAGCAATTGTCGTAATTTCAACTGCTTTATGTTTTGCCGCTAACTCTTGAGCTTCTGCAGCCTTTACGTATTTGACTTTTTCTTCGTCAGCTTGAGCTTCTGCCGCTAATACCTGCACCTGTTTCTGACGATCGGCTTCCGAAACTTCACGCACTTCTTTAATACGTTCTTCTTCAATCGCTACCGACTTATCAACCACCACTCGCTCGCGAATAATGTTGGCGATTTCTTTTTTCTCTACTTCAACCGCTTTTTCTGCATCAATACGCTGTAGCTCAACCTCACGTTCTCGAGAAACCACTTCCAAATCCCGTGCCCGAGTCACTTTCTCTTGCTCAATGACCACTGCACGCAGCCTATTCTGCTCAGCCACTTCGATTTCACGTTTTTGATTTTCTGTTTTTACCGACAAGTCCTGATCAACGGCAATAGTCGCCGCCTCGGCTTTCTGACGCTCTTCTTCTTGTACTTTTTTGGTCTCAGCTTCTTCGCGTGCACGTAAAGTGGCTATTTCACGTTCCTGCTTGGCTTGCGCATCGGCCTCCTGACGCTCAAGCGCCAACATGGCCTCTGTTGTTTCCACGTCTTTTTTCTTAATCGCTAGCTGTTCATCACGTTCAAGAACGTTAGTGCGAATATTTTGTGTAGCCGTTAGCTCCGTGATTTTTTTGATACCCTCAGCATCTAAAATATTACTTGGGTCTAATGAAGATTTTGGCGTTTGCTCAAGATAATCAATAGCCACATCTTCAAGTATATAGCCATTTAAATCATCGCCGATTACTTCAATAATTTTCTCACGAAATTCTTGACGATTTTCAAATAATTTAATAAATTCAATTTGTTTGCCAACCGTTTTTAACGCCTCTGAAAATTTCGCATTAAACAGGTCATTAACGGCTTGCTTATCCGATGCTCGATCAGCGCCCAATGACTTAGCCACCTTAAGTACATCTTGAGTCGTTTCATTAACTCTCAAGTAAAAAGCGACGGTAATATCGGCACGCATATTATCCCGACAAATAAGGCCATCTTTTCCGCGGCGATCCACTTCTAATGTAAGCAGTGAAATACGCATGTATTCTTTTTTGTTGATTACTGGATACACTAAAGCACCCGTAAAGCTAACCGTTAATGAACCACCCAAGCCATTGATAATCAAAGCGGTACCCTGGGGCACTTTAATATACCAAGCTTTAAGGATGCTAACAAAACCCATTATAAGAATAAAGACAGTCGCTATACCGACCAAAGCCGGTATAATTTGTGGAAGATAGTCAGTCATAATATTTACACTCCGTATTGTATTAAATAAATTTTTATTTGCTTTATAAACCTACAAACTCTTTTTCAGATACTACTCTAAAGGCATTAAGTTCTTTCTGGTATTCGATCAGCACCACCTTATCGCCTTTTTTATATTTTGCCCCTTCACTCGCGCGAACTTTTAAAATAAGTCCAGCCCCACCATCATCTAATGTCGCTTCGCCGAAGCTTTGGTCTACCCGCGATGTTCGAACTATAGCCGTCTGCCCTACCACTAACTTTTCTATATCTTGTGCCATTTTTTTAAATAATGGACGTAATGGCTTAATTATTTTTCCGGTAATAATCGCAGAAATATACAATGTGATGATTAATGAGAACAACCCTGCAATATAGTGTAGTAGGCCACTGGGGACATAAGTAAATATAAAATGAACAATATAGTAACTAAGAAGCCAACCAATTAAGGCTATTAGTGTAATGATTATTGTTAAGGGAACCCCGTTTAACCCCAGCTTTAAAATAATACCCGCTACCGCATCAGGTGTTGAAGCGCCCTCGTCACCCATGCCAGCCTCCAAATCACTATCGGGTATATCCAGAAAAGAAATGTCTAGCATACCTAATATAGCAACCAGCCAAAACAATAAGCAGAAGACTAGCAGCACACTAAAAATGGCAGTAGGAAAAGAGAGAATAATTGCATAAAACGGATCCATCTTACTGCTTAAAAAAATAGCGAACATAACCCTGCCCCTTCTTTAGATTTATATTATTACTGACAGCCCTTCATGCAAGCACTTATTTTATAGAAGCCTTCTCTTTAAGTTTTTTTAATATATTACCAGCATCTTTTCCCGTAGCCTTAATCCCCGCCTCTGCCAGCTTTTTTTCCAGGGAAGCATCAACCGAGTCATTAGCCAACTCATTGGCCGCGCTTATTATAGCCGCTTTCATGGCTTGCTTTTCTTTGATTCTCTCTAAAGAATCCATGGCTGTGCGTAACTTAGAATTAGAACCGCTGTGACGCTCAGCCACAGCTTCCTGAGCCCTTTGGACGCTTTCGGTCGCCTTCACTGTATCTACCTGCTGCTTTAAACGACGTAGATTGATATCTGTTTGATTAATCGCAGCCCTTAAATGACCAGCACTTTCTGTAAAGCTATTCACCGACTCTTGCTCTACTACTAAGTGGTTTTCGAGGTTAGCAAGTTTTTCAGCGACGCCGTACGCTAATGGGTCGTCTCCTTGCTCTAGCGCTTTAAGTGCATACCCTTCATGCTCTTCAATGTCATGTTTAAGAGCATGACATTTTTCTTTTGCTAGCTTCTCTCTAGCTATAATCAACGCCAAGCTATTCTTTGATTGCTTTGATTGTTCTGCCGCATCACGAATTTCTTGATCTAAAATACGCAACGCTTGACTATCTACCATTGCTTCGCCTGCTTCATTAAAACCGCCGCGAAGAGCGGTCATCATTTTGGCCCAAACATTCACGGGTCTGCTCCTTTTATTCAAATAATTATGCTTCGACAGAGGCACTAAAAAAACCACTATAAGCTGAAGTAGCTTGAATTACATTATTCGCCAAGACTTCAATTTCAAACACCACATTGTGTAGTATGGATGTCGAGCTTAGCGCTCCAAACATATGATAGTAATCATCACCGTCGCTCATTGAGTCTAGGCTTATTGTCGATAGAGGAAAATACTTATGCGTTCTCAGTATAGAGTCATTAAATGCCTTCACATCGTTAACTTCTGAAATTGACCAGAGAACCGCCTCCACAATGATTTGCTCACCAGACACCGTTACAAATATTGGCAAATCGCCATAGTCATGCATAACGATATGAATACTAGGGTCTACCCCATCTATCACCTCAATAGCAGCAGCATTGCCAATAAATAACTCAGTTTTAATCAACGCATCAAAGAGACTGTTAGTTGTCCATTTTTCAAGGTTGCTTGCCATAATACTCACTCCTGCCTTTTGATGTGACTCAGAACCAACTCCAGCATTAGGTACCCTAAGATGTTTTTCCAGCACGGACAGCTGGCGGGCATTTTCTGGGCGAATCCAAACCTCTCTCTTCACCAGCCCCTGTTCGCGCAGGCGCTTCCGATATTCTCGCTGGTAATGTGCTGATGATTTTGCATTCATACACCACCGTATTGTATTACATGTAACATGTCAACATACTTACATGTAATGCAATACGGTGGTAATAATGATTGAAACAAGTATTATATTTGGCATACCCCCCCCTAAAACAAGCTTCAATCCCTTTGTTTTCTGTTAGCGAAGTAATGTGTAGTTATTTATATGGGCTAAATACACACGACAATAGCTTACACCAATAGGCTCACCGTCTATTCAGCATAACTGTCCCAAACAGCATAGAAAATATACCCCAGCATAACCAGCAGCTCTGGTAGACATAACACTGTTATCGGTCATTATTTTTGATCCCGACAGCATTCGTCGAATCGGTGAAATCCTGGCGGGACTGCCATCAATAGTTATCCCACATTTTAACGCTGTCATGCTTACCGCTATGGTGATTGAGCGTTAGCACTCTGCACACTAGGCTGCATAGACACCCTACTTACCGCTGTCATTCGCTACTCATTAACGCGTAAAGAACACGACTCAAATAAGAATTACGTACCAAGGCTTCGCTAATAGGATCTCCGGCTTATTTGGAGCGCTACCGGGTGCGCGCGCAACAATGGGCTCGGTAACCAACATTCAAGTGGGCGCTCACTCACCTCTTTCAGGAATGAT
>JBNMPQ010000029.1:0-15933 GCA_051276935.1 Oleispira sp.
AATCTGCTTGACTGATGATTAAAGAACTTAAAGATTTTAAATTTAGATCAGCCTCATAATTAAAACTTGCTCGTGTCGAAGAGGTAACCGAAACTGGAATAATCTCGCTTATATCATCACTATAAATTATTGTAACAACCGGTGCTTTCTGCAATAAATTTTGACTGCCTTGCGCAGTGATTTTACCGTTCAATACAATGCCATTCACCATTTCAATAAGAATTACATCATGCACTGTTTTATTACTTCTCAAACTCAAAGTATTAGAAGCGTAGCCTGGCGCACTGATCTGAATTCCATAGGTTGAACCTGCTGTTAAGACACTGGTATCTGGAAGTAAAACCGTAAACTCTCCACTTACATCAACCTCATAACTCATCAGCACATTCAGTTCGGTAAGCAATACTTCACCACCATTCAAAGTAGCTACTGCATTTTCGAGAACCACATCTGAAATATTGGTTATCGTAAACTGATGAAGTGAAGAAGGATACACTTGGACACCCACTTCAACGACATCGTCGTAAGTGCTTTGCACAGTAACATCCATATTTGATATGGATGCCACTGTTAAGCTATCAAGACTAATCAATGCAGAGTTATAACGTTCAGCATCATCTTCAGCGGTTGCAGCGATTATTGAATTTTCAATATCATCACGAAATACTAAAGCAGCGCTTCCTGACTGGAACAAGTTATAAACAGTACCAGCAGCCCCCCCTTCGATTTTCAAAGTCTGAGTAGTATCACCGTTTAGGAATGCCTTAGTGCTCCAGTTTAAACGCAGAGGCCGCGTTACTGTGATCGTAATAACATCGCCATCAGTGTCATCCGTAATTGTAAGAGTATAATCACCGGCAAACTCTCCACTGGTTGGCAACGCGATGGTTAAGCCGGTCGTATTTGAACTAATTAAACTGCCCACATCAGAACTGTTGTAACTTAATTCATAACTATAATTAGTACTGCCATTATTGACGTTAATTTGAGTACTGCTATCTGACAGCGTAAAGGTATCACCGTTATTAAGAATCAAACCAGTAACCTCGACCGTGGTACTGGGAATAGTGGCGATAATACTGACATCAAACGAATCAGTATTTGTACCACCGTTACTATCATCTACTTCAACCGTGACAGATACCGTTGAGCTCTCACCGCCATTAGAAGCTACGCGAATAGTGGTCGTATTTGGAAAAGTACACGTTAGATTTACACCACAAGCAGTGGCCGAAAAAGTGAGCGAATCCATATCTATATCAGAGGCATAGCCAGACAATGTAATGTCTTTAAACGACCCTACGGTGATGCTTTGATTTGGAATACCCGTTATAACAGGAGCATCATTTTGTGCGATAACATTAAGGTTAAAAGTATCGCTGACTAGAGTATTAATACCATCACTAACATTAACCGTAATAGTATGTGTTCCTCCATAATGATTCGCAGCAGGCGTCATGCTTAAACCCGTTCCGTTGGAGTTAATACTGCAAGTAATATTGGTCGCGCAGGCACTGTTAACACTGTAAGTAAGAGTATCGGCGTCAACGTCATTTCCCCAACTGCTTGCATCTACAAATTTGATACTGTCTTCGTTAGTGGATTGATCAAGTGCCAATATAGTAGGTGCTGTATTTGAGGCAGATCCGGCTATCTCCCAACCAATATCTTTCAATAAATATAACGCTAAGCCTAAGTCTAACTGACCTGCAGTGTATTGTGGTTCCATGATTTCATTCGGAGAAGCGGCCGTATCAAAGTGAGATACTGAGCTCCCAGTTTCAATAGAACTTGGCGCATACATCTGGACACGATCGCCAGAGGTGAAGGAACTAGAGGCATCAGCATCATGATAGCCTGCCGCTAACAGACCTTCTGCTTGGGTATTCACATGAGAGCCATTCCACAGCAAACCATTGTTGCTTTTCGCCGAAGCAAATCGCTCTCCATTACTGAGTCCTCCTGAGTTCGCCCAAGAAGACCCGTCTAATTTTGAATACAAGTTATTAGAAAAAATATCGTCCAAGTTACTTGGTTTTTGACCTGAAGAGGCATCAACTAAACTCGCAAACCCTAAACCATGAGTCATTTCATGTAATAAAACCGTTGTAAAACCAATATAGTTAGAGGGGGGTGCATCAAAACCGTAATACCAACCGTTACTGCCTTGCAAACAGCCCGCATTACCAATGTTTGAATTAAACTCTGAGTTTATGTCTGATAGGCTTCCATAATAATCGGTGTCACCTAGATTATTGATTAATCCAATGGGGTAAAATGTATTCCATATCGCTGCCGCTGGCATAGGATTTACGTTCGCAATATTTGTAGAGGCTCCAGCACTGCCAAGGGTAGCCACCGATGATGTACAATAAAGTGATGAAAAAGCGGCATCGACGATAATCGTCTGGGTCGAAGCAATTTGGTCAGCCAGTATTTCAACAGCCTTAATAAAAGAAAGTTTACGCTGAGCGCCTACGCTACCTCCCGCATTGCCACCCACCGCTGTAATCGTGGTTGTATCATTGAAACCACTGTTAAAATTAAGCTGTATCGTTGACTCAGATCCGGTAATGGTGCAACTACCGTTACCCGCAGTAACACTGCTAGAGGAGGAAGGACATACTGCAGAAAAGCCAAATTGACTTATAAATAAGCCAATAAATAAAGTAGGAATTGAACTAAAACGCATTACGCTCTCCTGCAGAAAAAGTCTGCTTAATATGGAGATTAAACCCTAATAACAAATAATGCCGTTAACCTAGGTAATACTTCGTTATATTGTGTTAGATTGTTAAAAAAATGTTACTTTTATAATTTTTTTATAATTTTTTGTTATAAAAAAACTAATAAATCCAAACAACACTACTCAGGAAGTTTGGAATATTCTTTAATTTGAATACTGCCATCAGGCATTTCTACCGCGACTGGCATTTGTGTAAAACGCCCATTTGATGGTAACTCAATACTGCCATCTGGGTGTTTAATAACATCCATAGACCCATGAAATAACAGTTTGTCTCTTATCGCCTGCTTCATTTCTTCCGATAACATATCTTCATGGCGAACGACCTTGTTATCCATGTCTACTTGGCCATGACTGTGACTACCATGTGAATGAGTGGATTCCTCGGCATGTTCTGTTTTATGCGCTTGCTCTATGACTTGGACCTCACCATCAGACGTATTAACTTCTTTATAAAATCTCAAAGAAACGACAGCGAGAATTACAGTCAAACTGATAACACCAATACATAAAATAAAATTTTTAACAATAAATCTCATTTGAAATTGCTCCTAAATACACAATCGTATCCACTAAATTTAGCCTATTTTTGTGAGATAACGAATAATTAGTTAGGCATTTATATTTAAACACTCACGAGTACTTTAGTATGCTTATATAACAACGCTAAAAAAGCATCACTGACAGACAGTGGTTACTGGCATTCATAATTAGCCAATAACTCAAATTCAATTTGAGCTTTTTTTATGCCATTCACCATTACGTCTAATCGATGTGTTCCAGGATAATGTTTTCGAGTACTGATTTTTTTAAACGAATGCTTACCCACCACTTTATCTATTGTTTTACGAGTAAATTTTCTGTCCAACCATTTGAAAACTTTTGGGGCTTGCTTACCGTTGGCTTTTTGGAAGTGCATCACATAATCCACCATTAATAAATTATCGGCATCGGTATTTTTCTCTAACAACATTTCAAATTCGAAGTTTCCCGAAAAGGGCACACGAAACTGATTACTGAACAGACTACAACGCACATCAACTGCAGGCTGATAACCAAACAGGGTCATCACCTGTGGTTCTCCTTGTTTAAAGAGGGTCCTGCAGGCGTGTCGAATTAATTTGACGCGATGCTTACGCTGCACATTGCTAAGCAAGGCTAAGGCTTCTTTAGACAACCATTGTTGGGCAGTTTCAATAATGAGCTGTGGGTGATCTTTAGCAATATCATTAAGATGATTAGCAACAGAGCGGCGCACATATTCGTCGTCGTCGTCTCGTAAGGCCAGCAGTAACGGCATGACTAATTCAGGCTGTTCAATAAAAATGCCTAATCGCATTCCCCAAGGTAAGCGTGGACGAGTGCCTTCAGAAACTAAACGACGTACATGATGGTTCTCATGCTTCAACCAGGTCGTCAGAATGGCAAGCGTTGCTTCTGGCTGCTTAATAATGAAATGACGAATCGCAAACTCAGCACTAAAGAATTCGGTCATTGCTTGCAGATACAAAAGGCCTTGTTTCAAGCTCAGATGTTGATGATTGGCAATGTATTCACAACCGACTAAAGACACCCAACCCGATAATTGATCATCGCCCTGAAGAGCCGCCAAAACAGCATCAGCCCCCCGTTTTTGCGGCAACGTTGAGTTCAATGCTTGAGCCGCAGCTCTAAGCCTTTGCATCAAAGATAATGCCTGCCACTGTTCTTCTCCCTGTTTATAGCAATACTCCATTAATACCTGATGAAAATAATGTTCATCAAAGTCCATATGATACTGAACACTTTTCTTAGCAATACTTGATCCTAATGCTAATATTTTCTCTAACGATAAATTATCTTTAAATAGCTCAGCCATTACCCGTTCTGCCTTACTTTTGTTGCTTTATTTCAACCTAAATACAGTGGCCTAATAATTGCTAAGTATAGAGGTTACCGTGTTATAGAGCATTATAAATTAATGAAACCCGCTAGAGTTATGTTGGTAGATGATACCCCGACCCGATCCGCAATATTAGAGCAAGCCTTGCTTGATCAAGGATTAATTGTGGTATGCCGCCTAGAAAGCGCCCAAGGTTTAATTAAAAATGTAGAAATTCATCAGCCCGATATTATTATCATGGATCTAGAATCTCCAGACCGAGATACACTAGAAAGTATGACCGTGCTTAATCAACACAACCCAAAGCCCGTCATTATGTTTTCAGAAGAAGGTGATAGCAAAATCATCTCTCAAGCCATTCAGGCGGGGGTCAGCGCCTACATTGTCGATGGTATAAACCCTCGTAGAGTGAAACCTATTCTGGATGTTGCCATTGCTCGCTTTAGAGAATACCAAGCACTGCGCAAAGAATTAAAACAAACCCGCGATCAACTGGCCGACCGAAAAATCATTGATAAAGCCAAAGGACTATTAATGAAAACCAAGGGTCTAGATGAAGATCAGGCCTACCATGCCATGCGAAAAATGGCGATGGATCAAAGTAAGCCCTTAGTTGATGTCGCGCAGAATATCCTTTCAGTAATGGAATTGCTGACCCTTTAATTGTTTACAACATCCCTTTTGGAGACGCGCATGAATGGTGCGGAAGTTGAGAAAAAAGCACTGAAACTGGGCTATATGCCATTAAGTGATTGCTTACCTTTATTAATAGCCCAAGAAAAAGGTTTTTTTGCTCACGAAGGACTCGACGTTGAACTTCAACAAGAAGTCTCTTGGTCGAATATTCGCGACAAAGTCATCGTCGGCCATTTAGATGGCGCCCATATGCTCGCCCCTATGTTACTCGCCAGCAGTGTCGGCCTGGGAGGTATAAAAAAACCGCTTATTACCGCATTTTCTTTGGGTTTAAATGGCAATGCGTTAACCGTATCCAATGCCTTACATGCAACATTATTTGAACTCAACGCACCTGAATTTGATCAAGCATCTACCATGAAACGCTTTATAGAACAGCGGAAGCAAGAAGGTTTACCGCCATTGGTCTTTGCGACGGTGTACCCTTATTCGTGCCATAACCTGCAACTGCGTTATTGGCTCGCGAGTGCCGATATTGACCCTGATAAAGACATTAATTTGGTCGTACTGCCGCCATCACAAATGGTTGATCATTTAAAACTGCAGCATATTGATGGTTTTTTTGCGGGTGCTCCTTGGAATTCAGTCGCAATCTTACAAGGTCATGGTCATTGTTTATTAACGAGCATGGATATATGGAAAAATGCCCCTGAGAAAGTTCTTGGAGTCACATTAGAGTGGGCTGAAGAAAATCCCAATACCCACATTGCTTTAATTAAGGCACTCTACCAAGCGTGCCATTGGCTTGAACATCACGCAGAAGAGGCTTTACCTCTGCTAGAGCAACACCTATCGATTAATTCACCGTTAATTGATCAAGAATGTTTAATTCCTGCCATTACAGGTGAATATATTTTTGATCATAATCAAGCACAAAGTAAAGCCCCCGGCTTACTGGTATTTAATCGTTTAATGGCGAACTTTCCTTGGTTGTCACATGGCCAACTTATTTGTGAACAAATGAAGCGTTGGCACTGGCTACCTGAGGACATCGATTGCGACAAGCTTGTTGCAAGCTGCTATCGCCCAGATATCTATCGTAAGGCACTCATTGATGTCGCGATGCCAAAAGATAATTTTAATAATGAGCACCTCTCCATTCTTAACCCATAAGATGACTGAGTAACTCAGAATCAAAGTCCACATCTGGTGCATCTTTTTATTTTCGCACTAATAAAGTCATTAGCGATGACTTTATTACCATAAGCATGAGTAATACTGACTGTCTTTACCATTTTTTATTTTCACTTTAGGTATTCGATAATTATCAGTGCGTACCACTCGCTGAAATTTCTGCACCAATATTTATCAATCTCATTTATTTTCTATTTTCACGCACCATCATTAAACAATTTAATAAATATTTCATTATTATTCTTACTTTCAAAACTTTTGGCACACTAATCGCTATATAACTAACAACTTCATACCAATGGCGGTTAAGAAGTTAAGGCAAAATCAAACTGCAAAGGCGCAAATCAATACTTTATTCACAACAGGAATAGAGCATTTATTTGCGTTTTTTTTTGCCAAAAAATTATTTAATTCACTTTAAAGATTAAAACTAAAAGGAAGCATCATGCTTAAAGATAGTTCACTCAAACTAAACAAAATTCGTCGCTCTGTTATAAGAAGCACATTAATGATTGCTGCGGGTGCGGCATTAGCTATATCCCCTTTAACCTCAATTAATGCCCTAGCAAAAACTGGCTATGCCGAAAAAGAAGAGTTAAGAATCGGTTTTATTAAACTAACGGACATGGCCCCTTTAGCGATCGCTTATGAAAAAGGTTTTTTTGAAGATGAAGGTCTTTACGTTACTTTAGAAGCTCAAGCAAACTGGAAAGTTCTATTAGACCGCGTCATCGACGGTCAACTTGATGGTGCACACATGCTAGCAGGCCAGCCTTTAGGCGCCACCATGGGTTATGGTACTAAAGCTGATATTATTACTGCATTTAGCATGGATTTAAACGGTAATGCGATTACAGTTTCTAACAGTGTCTGGAAGGAGATGAAGAAAAATATTCCTCATGTTGATGGTAAACCCGTTCACCCAATTAAAGCTGATTCATTAAAACCCGTCATCGAAAGTTATAAAGATGCAGGCAAACCATTTAAAATGGGCATGGTTTTTCCAGTATCAACCCACAACTACGAATTACGCTATTGGTTAGCCGCAGGCGGTATTCACCCAGGTTATTACGCACCCCATAAAGGTGATACATCAGGTCAAATTGATGCAGATGCATTCTTATCGGTAACACCACCACCACAGATGCCTGCAACGATGGAAGCCGGAACGATTGATGGTTATTGCGTTGGCGAACCTTGGAACCAGCAAGCTGTATTTAAAGGGATCGGCGTACCCGTAGTGACCGATTACGAAATTTGGAAAAACAACCCAGAAAAAGTATTCGGTGTTAGCAAAGAATGGGCTGATAAAAATCCGAATACTCATATCCGCGTTGTTAAAGCGATGATTCGTGCAGCACAGTGGTTGGATGCAAACAACAATGCCAATCGCCCAGAAGCGGTGAAAATATTATCCAAGAGCAACTACGTAGGTGCTGATTATGATGTAATCGCAAACTCTATGACGGGTACTTTTGAATATGAAAAAGGGGATAAACGTGACGTGCCTGACTTCAACGTATTCTTCCGTTATAACGCAACATTCCCTTATTATTCAGACGCAATTTGGTATTTAACACAGATGCGCCGTTGGGGTCAGATTTCTGAACCAAAATCTGATGAATGGTATAAAGAGTTAGCTAAAAAAGTTTATCGTCCTGATATTTATGCCAGCGCTGCAAAAGAACTGTTAGAAGAAGGAAAAGTCCAAGCCAAAGACTTCCCTAACTTTGTTACTGAATCAGGCTATCGCTCGCCACAAAAACACTTTATCGACAATATCGTTTATGACGGCAGCCAACCAAACGCTTATCTCGAAAAGTTTAGCATTGGCTTAAAAGGAAAAGATAAGCTTTAAATCGGTTAATATTAAATTTTTAAAAAATAGTAAAAACTCAATAATAAGATCGTCTGCTCTCTTAGTTTACAAAATAAGCTAAGAGAGCCTATCAAATAAAATGTTATTTAATACAGAGTCCGTACGGCGAACGTACAAAAGTTGAGGTTTTTATGACAAATAAAATTACAAACTTACCCCGCAATTTAATGAACTGGGGAGGAAGCATTACCGATGATGTAATGCCTACTTGGATGCAAGAAGCGATTAAAACCGTCATGCTTCCTGTGATTGGTTTATTATTTTTCTTACTGGTATGGGGAACCGTGGCACAAAACATTGACACCTCATTAGGAAAGTTTCCAGGACCAACCCAAGCGTTTGAACAATTCCAGTCGCTCATGACGGAACATAGTAATGAGCGTGCAAAAGAAGAGGGTTTCTATCAGCGTCAAGACGATAGAAATGCAGATCGTTTAGCACAAGACCCTAGCTATGAGGTCAGAATTCGTGACTATACTGGCAAGCCAACCTTTATCGATCAAACAATTACCAGCTTAATAACCGTCCTTACGGGATTCATTTTAGCGTCTGTTATTGCAGTTCCGTTCGGTATTATGATTGGTTTAAGCAAAAATCTTTACGCCGCTGCAAATCCAATTATTCAATTATTTAAACCCGTCTCTCCTCTAGCATGGTTGCCTTTAGTAACGATGGTTGTCAGTGCGGTTTATACCAGCGACGATCCCTTATTCGCTAAATCTTTTGTCACCTCGGTTATTACCGTTTTAGTGTGCTCATTGTGGCCTACTGTAATCAACACCGCAGTGGGTACGGCTTCTATTAGTCAAGATTTATTAAACGTAAGTAAAGTATTGCGTCTTAAACCGATGACTCATGTATTTAAAGTCGTCATTCCTTCAGCGATTCCAATGGTATTTACCGGTTTACGATTGTCTTTAGGGATTGCTTGGATG
The DNA here is from genome assembly GCA_051276935.1 of Oleispira sp. GTDB lineage: Bacteria > Pseudomonadota > Gammaproteobacteria > Pseudomonadales > Oceanobacteraceae > Oleispira. Next base: position 9,273 of record JBNMPQ010000029.1, read on the forward strand.
GTTTTGATTGCCGCCGAAATGCTGGCTCAAAATCCTGGCCTAGGTAAATTCGTATGGGATGAATTCCAAAATGGTAGTTCCAACTCGTTAGGTCGCATCATGGTTGCCGTCTTGGTTATTGGTTTAATCGGGTTTTTATTAGATCGAATCATGCTAATGCTACAAAGGTTTTTCTCTTGGGATAAACAAGCATTATTACGCTAATAACGATTGCAGCATTAAACGAATTTTAGAGAGCATAACCATGAACCGTATTATAGATAGCAGCGCAATTGATAAATCAATTAACCCTATTTTAGAACTGACAGGTGTTGGCATTGAATTCCCTACACCCAAAGGTCCTTACAAAGCATTAACCGACGTCAATTTAAAAATTGCAAAAGGTGAAATGATCTCACTCATAGGACACTCGGGTTGCGGAAAATCTACCGTACTGAATATAGTCGCAGGTTTACTGCAAGCCACAGAAGGCGGCGCTGTATTAGAAGGTAAAGAAGTAAACGAACCCGGCCCTGAACGAGCGGTTGTTTTTCAAAACCACTCGTTACTCCCTTGGTTAACGGCCTATGAAAATGTTGAGCTGGCCGTTAAAACTGTTTTTGATAAAAACAAAACTAAAGCAGAGATGAAAGCGTGGATTGAGCATAACTTAAACTTGGTTCATATGGGGCATGCTATGGACAAACGCCCAGATGAAATATCAGGCGGTATGAAGCAACGCGTAGGTATCGCCCGCGCTTTGGCCATGGAGCCTAAAATTTTATTAATGGATGAACCGTTTGGTGCCCTCGATGCATTAACCCGTGCGCACTTACAAGATTCAGTAATGGAAATTCAAAAAGAACTGGGCAATACTATTATCATGATAACCCACGACGTAGATGAAGCTGTTTTATTGTCTGACCGTATTGTGATGATGACCAACGGTCCATCCGCTACGGTTGGAGAAATACTGGAAATTGATTTAGAGCGTCCTCGCAATCGTATTGAACTAGCGGATGACCCTAAATACAATCATTACCGTCAACAAGTTTTAAGCTTCCTATATGAGAAGCAACGTAAAATAGAACCATTAATAACGGCTAATAGCGATACTAAATTAAAAGAAAAGAAAATCGCTTAAAAATTAACCCATGATTGTATATTTTAAAAATTAAACCTAAAAATAGAAAAGTAAAAACCTGGAGTATAAGATGACGAAAAAAATCATATTAGCAAGCGCTATCAGTACGGCACTAATAACCGTGGCCATGCCGAGTCAAGCACAATCATTTACTGAATTCGTTAAAAAAGGCGATGTAATTGCTGAACTGCGTATTCGTAATGAAACCGTCCAGCAAGACAACCCGAAAGACGATGCAATCGCGATGACCGCGCGCACTCGCCTAGGCTATGAGACCGCAAGTATGGCTGGTTTTAAAGTATTGGCTGAATACGATCACGTTACTGCACTTCAAAATGAGTACAACTCTAAAACAGATTTTGGTTCTGACGATAAAACTAAGTCTGTCGTTGCAGATCCCGCAACTGGTGATATTAACCGTGCACAACTCAGCTACACAACCGCTGAGTTTGTCGCCACCCTTGGTCGCCAACGCATTATTTTAGATAACGCACGATTTGTTGGAAATGTAGGATGGCGTCAAAATGAACAAACTTATGATGCTGCGCGCATTGATGTAACTGCTGTTAAAAACTTAACCGCAACGTACGCTTACATTAGCCAAGTAAACGATATTTTCTTCAATGATGTTGACGTTGAAAATCATCTTTTAAATGTAGGCTATAAAACGCCTGTCGGTAAAGTGACCGGGTATAGCTACCTACTAAAAGACAGTGACTCAGAAGGGACCGTCGATACGTTCGGCTTTCGCTTCAAAGGCCAAACAGCTCTTGATGCTCTAGACCTTCTATATACTGCTGAATACGCCACTCAAACACAAAATTCTGGGGCGAATGGCGCTAAAGATAATGACGCAGCCTATAGCCTAATTGAAGCGGGTATTAACGTATCTGGAATTACTTTAGCAGCAGGTATGGAAACGCTAGCGGGTGATGGCACAGCTTCATTTTCAACACCGTTAGCGACTAAGCACGCTTACAATGGTTGGTCAGATACTTTTTTAGGCACTCCAATAAATGGCCTAAGCGATACTTATGCTAAAGCAATGACCAAAGTAGCCGGTGTAAAACTTCTGGCCGTGTACCATGATTTTAGCTCTGACAAAGAGGGTGACGACTTGGGTAACGAAATTAATTTACTCGCCGCAAAGAAGTTTGATAAGAATTTCAGTGCTGGCATAAAATATGCTCAGTATACTGCCGGCGATGATAGTTACGCTTATGTGGATACTGATAAACTATGGGTCTGGGCAGAAGCAAAGTTTTAATTTAAACTGAGTTTCTTACCACTCAAAGCGAAACGGAGTATAAGCATTGCCTTATGCTCCGTTTTTGCATAAAAATTTCAATTAGCATTAACCCTTTTGTTATGCATTTAGATATACCAATCGTTGTAGGTAAATAGTAATGAAGAAACAGTTAGTGATCATAGGCAATGGCCTGGCCACCATGCAGTTATTGAAAGAGCTAGGACATCAAGAAGATTACTTAATTACTGTTTTGAGCGCTGAGGGTGTACCCCACTACAATCGAATTATGTTGTCTTCGTTATTAGCCCAAGAAACCGATTTAGAAAGTATTTCACCTTGTAACGATTCATGGTATCAAGAACGAAACGTTAACGTTTTATTAGATCATAACGTTATCAAGATCGATAGCCATAAACAGTCAATATGTTGTGAAAACGGTGCGCATTTCTACTACGACACACTCGTTTTTGCTACGGGGTCTCGCTCTTTTATACCACCAATGCCTGGCACCCAAATGCCTAACATTTATAAAGGCGTTATGGGGTTTCGTAAGTTAATTGATGTTGACGTCATGCAACAAGTTACCCGCCGCTATAAAAAGGCCGTTGTTATTGGCGCTGGCTTACTCGGTATCGAGGCCGCCGTCGGTTTAGTAAAACAAGGGATGGATGTCACGCTATTGCACAGACGAAGTATTATTATGAATCGTCAAATTGATAGCAAAGCCTCTGAACTATTGATCGAAGAGTTGAAGAGGCGTGGTATTAACATCACAACCGGTCACGGACCTGTCGCCTTACATGCAAGTGATAATGATCACACAGCAAACAGTAAGATTTGCGCGGTAGAGTTAGACAATGGCGACAAACTGGAAACAGACCTTGTTATCTTTGCCACGGGTATTGTACCCTGCACTGGATTAGCTCAAACAACGGGCTTGGTCGTTGAAAAAGGGATTTGTGTGGATGCGCAATTACAAACCTCGCATGACAACATTTATGCCTTAGGTGAGTGCTGCGAATTTGAAGGCAATACCTATGGTCTTGTTGCACCTATCTGGAACCAAGCACGCGTATTAGCAAAGCAGCTAACGCTGAAAAAAGATGAAGAAGTTCCTGTTTATTACGAAGAACTATTCGCGACCAAATTAAAAGTCAGCGGCATTGATGTGCACTCAATGGGCATCATTAATACTGAAGAAACAGACCTACAATGTGAGACGCTGGAATTTAATGATTTTGAGCGTTCTATCTACAAGAAAATTCTAATCAGTGACCACAAAGTTGTGGGGGCTGTTCTCTACGGCGACGTCGCCGATAGTCAGTGGTATTTTGAATTATTACAGCAAGCGCACAATATTGAAGCTTTCAGACAAGAACTGATCTTTGGTCAGGCCTTCTGTGAGAGCTAATAGCTCGCATTAATACATGCATTAATCGAAACTCCTGGCCCGATACAGACTTATCCTAATTTTCGTATTTTGAACTGAGTGGTGCGCTTTATAGAGAACGCACCAATTTAGCCAAAACTACGCACCAGAATTGACTGACCGCGCCATTACGGTGCACCCCTTCTTCAGTCATGCCTTACCCGTTCCTTTATGAAAATTTAATGCTCTCTTATTATTATGATGGGGATCATGAATCTATCTTACTGAATGGGTTTTGCCACACATCCGTTGGGTGTGTGGCGTTTTTTATATATTATGATGTCTTATTGCACCTTTCGACTTCAATTTAGCCATAACGACCACTCTGGCACTCTTCTTGAATAGAGCTACTACATAATTAGCTAGCTAATAAAATGAGATCCACTATGAACTCGCCGCAGAACAAAGACTGCCATACAACCTGCCCTTATTGTGGTGTCGGTTGTGGCGTACAAATGCCAGAAGATCTTTCAAAAGTATCAGGACTTGAATCTCACCCTAGTAGCTTAGGTAAATTGTGCGTTAAAGGTTCTTCACTGCACGAAACACTGTCAATTCAAGGCCGACTTCTAAATCCTAAAATTCATGGCCAAGACAGTGATTGGGAAACCGCGTTAACAACCATTGCCAATAAAATACAGCAAGTCATTAAAGATCACGGCCCTAATGCGGTTGCGTTTTATGGTTCAGGACAGCTGTTAACTGAAGATTATTATGTCGCTAATAAACTAATGAAAGGCTTTATTGGCAGTGCCAACATGGATACTAATTCTCGTTTGTGCATGTCATCTGCTGTATCAGCTTATAAACGCGCATTCGGAAGCGATACTGTTCCCGTCTGTTACAACGATATCGATACAACCGATTTATTAATTTTAGTGGGATCAAACCCCGCATGGGCACACCCTATTCTTTATCAAAGAATGGTCGCAGCTAAAAAGAATAATCCAAATCTAAAAGTTGTTGTGATTGACCCTCGAAAAACGGCCAGCTGTGATATTGCCGATTTACACTTACCCATTAGCTCTGGCAGCGATGCGTATTTGTTTAATGCCTTATTGGCCTACTTAGCGAATAACGGCCATTGTGATCAAGAATTCATTGACCAGCATACCGATGGTTTTGATCATGCCGTTCAACAAGCAAAAACAGATGGATCTAAAATAAATAACTTGGCTGACATTGCCAGAATTTGTGAAGTTCCCGAAGTGGATATTGCACAACTTTTTAGCTGGTACAGTAAAACAGAAAAAACACTCAGTTTTTATTCTCAAGGCGTCAATCAGAGCTCTTCGGGGACTGATAAGTGCAATGCCATTATCAACTGCCATTTAGCGACTGGCCGAATAGGCAAGCCTGGCGCTGGCCCATTTTCGATTACTGGCCAACCTAATGCAATGGGCGGTCGTGAAGTGGGTGGTTTATCGAACCAGCTCGCTTGTCACATGCATTTTGAAAAACCTGAAGACATTGATCGAGTTGCTCGCTATTGGAATGCACCCAATATTGCAACAGAACATGGATTGAAAGCCGTCGATATGTTCGATGCTGTCGAACGAGGTGAGATAAAATTTATCTGGATTATGTCTACCAATCCATTGGTCAGCATGCCAGAAGCTGATCGCTTAAAAGCGGCTTTATTAAAATGTGAAATGGTCGTTGTATCCGATTGTTTGGAAAAAACAGATACCACAGAAGTCGCCGATATCCTTTTGCCTGCGGCGAGCTGGGGTGAAAAAAACGGTACCGTGACTAACTCTGAACGTCGTATTTCTCGCCAACGTAATTTTATGCCCGCGATGGGCAATGCAAAACCCGACTGGTGGATCATTACTCAAGTCGCCCAAAAACTAGGACATAGCGCCGAGTTCAATTATCACCATCCTTATCAGATTTTCAACGAACACGCAGGTCTTTCGGCTTTTGAAAACGGATATGATGGTTTTTCAGTTCGTGATTTTGACATATCTGGTTTGACTCATTTAACCGAAGAAACGTATAACGATTTGCAACCAATACAATGGCCTGTTAATAAAAGTTATCCCCATGGACGTGAACGGTTTTTTGATGATAGAAAGTTCTTTACCGACAATCAGCGCGCTCAATTTATTGGCATTAATGCACGTTTACCTGTCGCAAAAATTACAACATCATTACCCTTTATTATGAATACAGGCCGTATCCGAGATCAGTGGCATACCATGACGCGTACAGGAAAAACCGATCGGTTATTGCAACACATCCCAGAACCTTTTGTTGATATTCATCCGGAAGATGCCGCCGCTAATCATCTACAACAAGATGATCTCGCCATTGTTAATAATGAACATGGTGAAATTATTGTTCGAGTAAAAACAACGAAATCTCAAACCCGCGGTAATGTTTTTGTACCCATGCACTGGACCAGTGAATTCGCAAGTAAAGGGCGTATGGGGGTTTTAGTTAATTCAATTACTTGTCCCGTTTCAGGTCAGCCAGAAAATAAGCATACTCCCGTCGCAATCTCAAAGTATCCATCGCAGTGGTTTGGCTTTTTGATGTTAGCCGATCAGCCTGAAGCGCTTTCTTCCATCTGCGATTATTGGGCCCATGTGCCATTTAATATAAACAAAGATGAAGCAGACAATCTCAATAGCCCCCAAGGGCATTATTATGAACTCTCGGGTAAACAAAATATTGCCTTGGCCTATCAGCAGCTAAAGCGCTTATTACCTGACGGCGAAGCGCTTATCTTTACCGATGCCCGCAGCGGTACTCATCGTATAGCGATTGTAAAAGATAACCGTTTACGGGCGTCATTGTTTATTAGCCCAAAATTTGATTTGCCCAACCGCCGCTGGTTAAGCCAAATTTTTAATAG
>JBNMPQ010000030.1:0-15636 GCA_051276935.1 Oleispira sp.
CGCACTTGATATTCAATCTATAGAATTCAATAAGCAGCCCGGCTAATCAGCCGACTGCTTAAAGAACCCCGATTAGCAGTCAGCTGGTCGGGGTTTTTTTTTGCTCGGTTTTAACATTGTCCTAAAACCGTAATAAAGAAGGGGAAAGATTAAATTTAGGAGCACCCTATGAACAGTAACGTCAATGCATTAATAACAAAGCCTCAGGTCACGACCATCATCGCTGATAACCAACTCGCGGCAGTGCGGCCCTTGCCGACACCGCGTCAGTTAAAACATGCCTTGCCACTGAGTGACGCATTACAGCGCCAAGTCGATCTTCAGCGTCAACAAATACGCCAGTTATTACAAGGTGAGGATGATCGTTTATTGATTATTACTGGCCCTTGTTCGTTACATGATCCGGCAGCGGTATTAGAATATGGCCAACGTTTGGTGGCTTTGAATGAGCAGCTTTCGGATCGCTTATTAATTGTGATGCGTGCGTACGTAGAGAAGCCAAGAACGACCACAGGCTGGAAGGGCCTCGCTTACGACCCTGATCGTAATGGGGCGGGTGATATTAAAAAAGGCTTAGACGTTTCGCGTACCTTGTTATTGCAATTGGTGGATATGGGTTTACCGCTTGCGACGGAAGCGCTAAATCCTTTGACGATGAGCTACTTAGAAGATTTAATCAGCTGGACGGCGATTGGTGCGCGCACGGCAGAATCGCAAATTCATCGTGAAATGATCAGCCATTTATCAATGCCTGTGGGCATTAAAAACGGAACTGACGGCTCAGTTGATACTGCGGTGAATGCCATGATATCTGCAAGTCGCAGTCATCACTGTTTAGGCACCGATGTCGATGGCAATATCGCTATGTTAGATACCCCAGGAAATCCAGATACCCACGTGGTATTGCGGGGTGGACGCAATCTGACGAACTACGATGATGTTAGTATTCAAAACGCAATTGCTCAGCTTGATAAGGCAAAAGCAGATAATCAGTTACACGCAAAGGTGATTGTCGATTGCAGTCATGATAATGCGCAAAAGCAGCATGATCGCCAGTTGGATATTGCTAAACAAGTTGTGATGCAATACCGCACAGGGAATTCTGCGATCAGTGGTTTGATGCTAGAAAGCTTCCTGCAAGCGGGTAAGCAAGGAATGGATGGGCCAGAGGGGCGTCCTTTGGAGTACGGTTTATCGATTACGGATTCTTGTATTAGCTGGGAGCAGACTGAGTCGTTATTAACTGAAATTCATCAATTATTATTGTGAACGGGTGTTTAGATAAAACGGTTTAATCGCTGTTTAAAAAAAACTATAAACTACTCACAAAAAACTCACAAGGCACCTCAATAATGACTTTATTGATTCAATAACGTTACTTTTGAGGTGCTCTATGAACATACAAAACGATTCATTAAACGCTCTGCCTTCTTTTTACTTATTAACCGCTTTTTTGCTTGTGCTGGTGGGTGTGTCGGTGAACGTATCGGCAAGTGAAGAAATATTCGATGAACGCTGGTCGCTAGACTATACCGTTGAGCCTAAAGAAACGTCTATCTCAGGCCAATCGATTGCTGAGCTGAATGAAGAGCTGACTCATATCGCGCTCATTAATTGTCATAACGGAACCCTTAACCAACAGCAGTGCGAGCAAGTTGCTGATTTGGGAGGACACTTGGAGATGCGGGTGAATGGTAATCAGGATGGTGAACTTGAGCGCTGGAGTATTGCAGTAGGTAAGTTGCGTAATGGCGAATATGCCAAAGTATTAGTGGTTCAAAATGATCTCACTGACGAAGTCTTGCAGCTGCTGATTATTGATAGCGTGATGCCAGGTTTCTCTGCGTTGTACTTTCAACAAGGGATTGTTATGTGGGGTATGTGCTTAAGCTGTGATGTATTAGCCGATATTGTATGGCAGCAAGATACGTATCAAGTAAGTTGGTTACCGAATCAACAGCGCGCATGGGATGATGAGGTGTTGGTTGATAATCGATAGAGAAAAGTCATCACAAGGTAAAGTCTGCTGGGGGTGTATGGATATTGGGTGAAGCATCTGCTGATCGTTCTAGCGATAGTGCCACTCAATTTGACGCCAGCATTCGCTGAACCAAATTTGGCATCCCACACATTAAAGCAGAGAGTTGCGAGGGCCTTGGTTACGGGGTTGGCTATGCTTATGCTTGGGACAATATATGTCCCTTGGCTGACGAATTTGTAATGATCGATGGTGAGCGTTCGAAGTATTTTGGCGCTGAGAAAACGCACTCTATTATTGGCCGTTTCCAGGTGACTAATCGCGAAAGCGACTTTGCCATGAAGTGGTTGATTAATGACAGGAAAATGGTGTCTTATGCGGCGGCTCAAAATAAGCAATCGACTGACACGTCCACGGGTTATGCTGCTGGCTACAACCGCTCGTGATCTCAATACCATTGAGATTTTTGGCGGTTATACCAGCGTCGGTAATTTCACCATTGCAGCGCCGTTCGCGGATACTCGCTTGACTAATGAAGGCTATCCCGTTGTTGGTTATGGCAATAGCTGGGTTAATACCGTGCAGTTTAAAAATAGCCGAGTGAAGGGCGTAGGGTTATCTGACTTACTCGCAATCAACTGACCCTGCTTCGCCACATTATAAGGATTTCACTAAAGCTTATGCCGATAAGCAATGGCCGACCTTACCGTTCTATGAAGTAGATATTGAAGCGACAAAAATTCGTGAGATGCAAATTAACGAGTAAGGTGGGTCTTTTTTATAAGCGGGTCTTAAAAAGGCCAGCGTTAGTTTTCAGTCATTCAATTTTTATAACAGTCTGATTGATTAACCCCACTCTTCTTATACCTTCCTTTTAAGGTAGGTATTGATTACGTCTTTAACTTTAAAGGTCTTATTCAAACCACGAAAGTATCGAGATCAGTTCAGCAAAATGCTACTCTAGCGCGTTATATTCTAATGATTCATCCACTTAAAAAAAACAAATGTAGGAATAGCTGTGAAAAATCTTGCTGTTTATCTTGGTATTGGTCTCATTCGCTTAGTGTCGTTTTTACCGTTATCGGGAGCCCATGCCCTGGGTTCTGCGATGGGTAAGCTGCTATGGTTTACTGATAATGCTCGTACTGCGAAAATTAATTTGCGTCTTTGCTATCCTGATCTCAGTGATATTGAAATAGAGCGGCTGGCTCGCACGAGTTTGATCGCCCTCGGTAAGACCTATGCAGAAATGGGCATGTCTTGGATGTGGCCGATTCCAAAAGTGCAAAAATTGATTACTCAGGTTGAAGGGTTAGAGCATCTTGAGAAGGCGTTAGCCGATAAGCAGGGCATCATTTTAATTGCACCCCACTTGGGTAACTGGGAAGTATTGAATCACTTTTTCCGTCAGCATTTATTCATGACCGTTATGTATAAACCTGCCAAAATCCCAGTACTGGATAACTTTATTTTTAGCACCCGTAAACGTGTTGATGTGGGGTTAGTGCCTGCAGACCGCAGTGGTGTCGAATCCTTGTATAAACTACTGGATGATAAAGGCGTTATCGCGGTTCTACCGGATCAAGAGCCCGGCTTAAAGAGTGGCGTCTTTGCGCCTTTCTTTGGCCAACCCGCATTAACGGGTAAGTTAATTGGTGAGTTAGCGAATAATACTTCGGCATTTTTATTGTGTTGTTATGCTAAACGTTTGGATGATGGCAATTATGGCGTTGTCTTAAAACCGGCGCGTAAAGATATTCGTAATAGTGACGAACTGGCGGCGGCTACCGCGTTAAATGCCAGTATTGAAGACTGTATTAATGGCTGTCCTGAACAGTATCAGTGGAACTATAAGCGTTTCCGTCGTCAGCCTGAAGGGCGTTCGAACTTTTATAAAAAGTAGTGATTGTTGATCGCAGTTAATCCTGCGCTTATTATTTAATCTATATTATTTTTATCAGCGCTTTCGGGCGCTGGTTTTGTTTGTGGTGTCTGTAGATACCAAGGTAAGCTGTTATGTCTTTTTCCTCGTTAAATTTAGATGATCGTCTGTTATCAGGATTGATCGCGGCGGGTTATGAAACCGCGACTCCGATTCAAATGGCGGCCATTCCTGCGTTATTGGCTGGGAAGGATGTTATGGCAGGGGCACAGACGGGTACTGGTAAAACCGCAGCGTTTGCATTGCCAATTTTGCATCAGCTGTTAGCCATACGTGAACAAAATCCTCTCGCCTCAGATGAAGTTCAGCCGTTGCGTGGGTTGGTCTTGGTACCTACCCGAGAACTTGCTCAGCAAGTGTATAAAAGCTTTGTGAAGTATGGTGATGATACCGGTTTAGTCAGCGCTATTGCTTATGGTGGCGTGAGTATAAATTCACAAGTCAATGCGTTAGCGGAGGGCGTCGATATCCTTGTGGCGACCCCTGGCCGTTTATTAGATTTGATGCACAAAGAAGCTGTGAGTTTATCAGAATTACAGTTTTTGGTTTTTGATGAAGCCGATCGTATGTTGGATATGGGTTTTATTATCGATATTCAGCGTATTTTAAAACACGTACCCAATACCCGTCAGACGATGTTGTTCTCCGCGACGTTTAACGAAGAGATTTTTACCTTAAGTAAAAATATTCTTAAAAATCCCGAACTTATTGAAGTGGATGCGCGTAATACCACGGCCTCGAAAGTTGAGCAGATGGTGTATGTGGTTGACGAAGATAAAAAACGTGAACTGACCTCGTTCATGATTGGCTCAAAAAACTGGAAACAGGTATTAATCTTCGTACGGACTCGAGAAGGTGCTGATGCCCTCGCGAAAGAGATGTGCAAAGACGGCATAAAAACTCAATCGATTCATGGCGATAAATCTCAAGGTGCTCGTGAGCGTGCATTAGAAGAGTTCAAAGAAGGTAAAGTGCGTGCCTTGGTTGCCACTGACGTCGCTGCTCGTGGTTTGGATATTCAGCAATTACAGTATGTCATTAATTATGAATTGCCTTATATCGCAGAAGACTATATTCACCGTATTGGCCGAACAGGTCGTGCCGGCTTAGAAGGCTTAGCCGTTTCTTTGATGAGTATGGGTGAAGAATATCTTTTAGAAGAAATTGAAGCCGTATTAGATGATCGCGTTCCACAATCTTGGTACCCAGGTTACGAGCCAGACTTAACCAAACCTGTTCCAAAGAATAAAAAGAATTCTAGAAGCGCGCAAAAAGGCCGTCAAAAAGATCGTGCTTACGGTACGAAAACCGGTAATCGATCCAGTGCCGATAAAGGTACCAATAATCGTTCGGGTGGTCGTAATAAGCGCAGCTGATCATCTTGGATGCAGGACTGTTATTGACAGTTTTGATTGAACACTCACCCTAGCTGCGTATACTGCGCAGCTTATTTCTATTTTGCTTGGTATCTGGTATTTAATGTCTACTGCTTTTGCTCGTCGCTTTCAGCTGGTTGTTGATCAACTTGCGAAAGGTAATAAAAAACACTTTGCCGAAATTACGGGTAAGTCTGCCTCTCATATTTATAAAATTTGCCGGGGTATTAGCCGTCCTTCTATGGCGTACTTGCAAGAGCTGTATGGTGAATACAAGGTCGATTTAACTTGGCTATTAACTGGCGAACATAATGAAAGTGCTCAAGTAGCAGGAACACCTCGTAATAGTGACTTAGTGTTTGCTCCAATGTTCGATGTTCAGGCCTCCGCCGGTATTGGCAGCGATGTTGTGGCTGAAGATATTGAAGACTACTTTGCCTTTAATAAGTCTTTTTTATCGCGTCAGTTAAACGTCTCTAGTGAGGAACTCGTGTTCGTGACTATTAGCGGCGACAGTATGTTACCAACATTGCATGATAGTGATCGTGTGCTGGTGGATATGTCACAAAAAACAGTTAGTCATGAAGGCTTGTATTTGTTGCAAAGCGAAAGTGGCTTAATGGCGAAGCGTTTAAGTGACGATCAAGGGTCATTACGAGTGGTAAGCGATAATCCAGAGTTCGAAAGCTGGACGATAAAAGCCTCGGCTAGAGACGCTAATCCTATCGCGGGCAAAATCGTGTGGTGCGCTCGGACTATTTAGTGTTAGAAGCCGTTAGCTTTTAATAAAATCAGACATGAAACTTCTGCATTTCATCGTCAAGTTCGGTGCTGTTTTGTCCTACTTCATTGGCGATGCTCGACATATTCTGCGATTTATTGAGTAAATCTGTGGCAGCGTCGTCAACGGCTAAAATATTTTGAGCAATTTCATTCGCGGCTCCCGCTTGCTGTATTCCTGCGGTAGCGACTTGTTCAATCAAGCTGCTAACCTGATTAATTGAACTTTCTATATTACCGAGCACCTCACCTGTCTTAGTTGCTTCTTCTTCACTCTCATTCGCTTGTTCACAGGACGTAGCCATCGCGGTAACCGCTTTTTTGGCAACTTGCTGCAAGCTGGCAATTGTTTTCTCTATTTCATCAGTAGACGCTTGAGTCCGTGTGGCTAATGTACGAACCTCATCTGCAACTACTGCGAAGCCTCGGCCTTGTTCACCTGCTCGTGCCGCTTCGATGGCTGCGTTTAACGCCAGTAGATTGGTTTGCTCTGCAATGGCTTTAATAACATCAATAACCGTGCTGATAGACGCTGCTTGGTGTGCTAGCTGCTCTATCTCTTCTCCTGCACTTCTGACATTACTGGCGAGGGTTTTAATTACTTCTGCTGATAAATGAGAATGCTTAGAGCCTAGAGCAGCTTGCTGCTGCGACTCATTCATTTTCTGAGCGGCATTTTCACAGTGAGAAGATACTTCTTGAGCCGTGGCTGCCAGTTCAGTTGCTGCCGTAGAAATAATAGTGACTCTATTTTTTTGTTCATCGCCTAATGTATAAATTTCTTGGGAAACACCCAGTAATACATCGGACGAACTTGATAGAGTATTTGAGTGACTACGCACTTTAGAGACGGTGTTTCTTAATTGCGAGTAAGCATTTTTTAACGAATTAATTGTGTTGCCTAATTCATCTTGGCTTTTAGAGTGATAATCTTGATTTAGTACTCCACCTTCAAGATCATCAGCCATGCGCTGCGCTATCCCCACATTTATATCGATTGCGATACGAAGGCACATAAATAAATAGCAGGCGATTAGAAACAGTACTGCGAACGTTCCAAGCGAAAAAATCATAGAACTTACCATATCAGCTCTATTTTTTTGAAGGGTTGTTTGGTAAATAATGTTTAACGCTTTATCCAGACTAATGACTTTCTGAATGGCTTCTGTACCTATTGAGAAATATTCACTCCCAGTAATACTGGGGTTATTGGGATCCAATAATTTATTTTTAGTCGTTATTTGAAAAGCATCGACGGCATTGATGACGTGCTTAAGCTCTTTGGGAACGTAATGAGAAGAAAGGTTGTTAAGGATTTCGAATTCTAATCTAATCAAATCGAGGTCATTTTTTATTTTACTGTTTAATGTGCTGGCCATTACAAATGAGTTGGTATCAAAGCTGCCTTTGGTTGCTACACCAGCACCAATACCGCGAAGTTGTCCTAAATTTTCTTGAAGCTTAGGCATGCCAAAAGCGGTCAAATTCATCATTCCATAGGTTGATAAGCTAAGATCTAGGGAAAGTCCCGATTGAATTGCGATATGGCTAAGCAAGTTATCAACTTGGGCTACCCAATCACTGTGGCGTTTAAAGCTATCATGTGCAGGCAAACCCTGAATGTTCTTCAGTAAAAGAGTTTTCCAAGTTTGTTGCAGGCTGTCTAAGTTGTTCCTGCTTGATTGAGAATATAAATCGCTTTTTAAACCTTTCTTCGCTTGTTTGATCGCTTTTATCATCTCTACTTCTAAGGCATTAATGACAGAATCAATGTCTTTATTCCCTCCAAACCATTGAGCGGATGTACCACGATGTTTTGCAGCGAGCACCCGTAAGGGTTTTAAGGCATTCACAGAATCAATGCCTGTCATTTTATTATTAATAAGATTGATTTTATTACTGTTTTCTTGATAAATGAATACGGAGGCATAAACGATGGGCAACATTAGGGTTAACAAAATCACCTGAAATTTTCGGGTAAATGAAAGATGATTTAAAAATCTTATGCCTAATAAATACACGATGGATATCCTATAATCTACATTAATAAAATTGAGTATAGGTGTTAATTTTGATGATGAAAGAATTAAGCATTGATTTTAGTACTCGCTCAGTACTGAATTAGGACTAAGTCAGTACTGAGCGAGTACTAAAAGGCGTTTTAGGAATTTATTAAAAGAAAATCCAGCTGCTTTAGATAAGGTTTTGACTTTATCTTCATTAATGAGCTGTTGCTGGCTATCCACTTTACCAGCGAAAACAACCCAATTTCCACCCCCGGTATCACACATATAGATTTGATTGAAATGTTTATGCAAGGCATGTGTAAGATGCTCTTCCATTTTATGATCTAACCAATAATTGAGTACTAGCCAGCCTCCTTGGTTAAGCCGGCGGTGAGCGTTTGCAATAAATTGAGCGGAGAGTTGTTGCTGATCGATGCCTTCTGCTAGGTACATGTCAGCAACAATAATATCGGTAATTATATCGCAGTTTTTTAGATATTCAGAACCGTCGGTTATATGTAACTTAATATTTTTGTGTTGAGGTAACTGGAAGTATTTATGCGCGAGTTGTGCGACCTTACGGCGTAATTCAATACCGACCAATCGACAGTTGGGTATCAGGTGGTGAAGCGCTGTTAGCAAGCAGCCACCCCCAACGCCAATAACGATTACGTGTTTAGGTTCTACTAATAACAGTGAGAGAAGAATGGCGCGAGTATATTCGTGCTGTAATACATGGGGTTGATCGATCAATTGGCAGCTTTGTTCGTCATCAGTACCAAAGGCTAGGTAGCGTTTATGGCCATCATCTAAGACTTGAATGGGGCCATGTTCATCGTAAGTTCTGTGTATTTCACGAGCCGATTTTTTCATTTTTTTAGATTAACTTCATTGTGAGCTTTTCGATAATTATTTTGAAATTTATCAATGCCCATTGCGCTAATTTGCAGTTCAATCATCTTTCTAAAGGCGGGTAATATGTGTGAAAATTTTTTATCTGCGTGTAGGTCATTTAAGATACTGACAGCGGCTTCAATGGTCGATAAACCATCTTCTCTTGGTGACTTGCGTATCTTATATTCACTGGCATTAGTCGACTGTATGGTAATGCTGGGAATTTTGATAAGCCAGGGGTTGAGGTGTAAAAGCCGAGACACCTTACGCCATGTACCATCGAGTAAAATAAGATATTTGAATTTAACTTTCGCGGCTTGCACACTACAGAGACTATCAGCGCTTGGATAAACTAACAGGCTTTCTTGTTGCCAATTTTTTCCTAGAAGCTCAATAGGATCAAAAAGCTCACCAATAATGAGTCGAGCTCCGACGATTGATTTGGCTAAAATAGGCGCTGAGGAAAGTGCGTGCTTTGCTTCTTTAGGATCCTGCAAAATAATCAGCTGATAGGCACACTTAAGTGTGACGATGTCATCACATAAACAGGTTTTTACAGGTCTCTCGCAATGAGGACACAGAGCTCGTTTTGACATCGCTATTAGTTACTTTCCTTTGTTGGCTCAATGCGCTAGTCAATAAAGACCAGGCTCAGCCAGGGCACGTAGGTAATTAATAGAACGGTGGTCAGCAAGATAAAGAAGAAAGGAATCGTTGCTCGATACAGTTCGGTTACTGGGCGCTGGAAGCGGAAGCTGGCAATGAATAAGTTCATGCCAACTGGTGGCGTGAAATAACCCAGCTGCATATTGGCTAAGAATAAAATGCCCAGATGTACTGGGTGAATACCAAATTGAATCGCTATGGGTAAAATAATAGGCACCATAATCACAATGGCCGAGAATATGTCGAGCATCATCCCCAAAACTAATAGAAATAAGAACAGTAAGAATAAGAAGGTTAGCTGGCTATCAATATGCTCACTGATAAAATCGAAAATAGCGGTGGGTATTCCTGCATCAATCATATAGTTAGTTGAGGCTAAAGAGACCGCCAAAATGACCATAATCGCGCCAACAAGCTTCATCGAATCACGCATTACTATGGGCAGTTTACGTAAACTAATTTCTCTACGAATAACGACAGTAACCAATAAAACATAAAAAGCGGTGATGGCTGCCGCTTCGGATACGGCAATAAAGCCACCATAAATTCCACCGAGAACAATGAAAGGTAAGGGCGCTTCCCAAGCGGTATCTTTAATGGCGGCAATGGCTTCTTTTGCATCAAACTTTGTTTTGTTGGCGATCGCCGCAGGATCTCTTGGCTGAATGGCACTGTAAATAGATAATGCCACAAGCATTAAGGTACCTGGAATAATGCCGGCTAAAAATAAATCATCAATGCTAACAGGAATGTCCAACGCCAATTGCTGAGCGACCACGCCATAAAGAATCAAGGGTAATGAGGGCGCAAATAGTAAGCCTAGGCTGCCTGATGTGGTGATTAAGCCCAGGTTGAAATTGGTGCTATAGCCCGCTTTTTTTAACGCAGGGTAAAGCAAGGCCCCTAACGCAACAATGGTAACTCCAGAAGCCCCAGTAAAGGCGGTAAACAAAGCGCATGCAATTAACGCGACGATGGCTAAACCACCGGGCATCCAACCTAATAGTGCATCGGTAATACGCACGAGTCGTTGTGGCGCTTTACTTTCGCCGAGTAAATAACCCGCAAAAGTGAAGAGGGGAATTGCAGTTAATACCGGCATTTCAGTTAAACGATAAATTTCAATGGCGACCACAGAAAGATTAATGTCTTGCTGAAAAAATCCCCATAGTGCACTGGCAGCGATAACGGCGAACAGTGGCGCGCCCATTAAGGCGACTAATATAAATAAGAGAGAAACCAGGATCGCCATTATGTACTCTCCCCTTTTAATGCGGGATTAGGCTGGTAGCCTTTAATGCGTAAAAATCCGAGGGTATGTAAGAAGAAACGGACGGCCATTAATGAAAAAGTAAAAGGAATAATTAACTGCAGCGGCCAAGCGGGAACTTGGGCAAAAGCAATGTCGTCATATTCAACAGATTGTTGAATAAAAACAACGCTATAAAACGCAACAATACTACAAACGATGGCGGCAAATAAGCTGCCACTAATACCACACACTTTTTTACCCAAAGGGCCAACGAAACGGCTCAGAACATCAATGGCAATATGCTCTTGGCTTCGACTGGCCAGTAGCGCGCCGAGCAAACCAAGCCATAATACTAGCACCTGCAATACCGGAGGAATCCAAATTAAACTACCTCCAGTCATTAAGCGCATCGCGATGTCGGTGATGGCTAGAGATAGCATCACAAACAAAACAGCGGCTAACAAAAAATCTTCTGCATGGTGTAACCAGCTTTGAATACGCTGGATTTGGATTTTAGGCATGTAGTATTCGCGTTTGTCAGTTGAGGTAGAGACGTTTACTTAATAGGCCAGATTATGCTGCTTACTATTCTGACCTATTCATTCGTTATACGTAGTGAGCTATTATTAATTAGTTTTACGATATTCCTTTAACTCGGCTTGAATCTGACGATAAGTCTCTGCTGGGTAAGCGTCCACCTTCTCCAGATTTATCAGTGCTCTTTTTGCAATTTCACGCCATTCTGTACCAGAAGGTTTATCGAATTTAATGCCGTTTTTCTGCAAGGCAGCCCGTGCGCCGATATCGCCTTTTTCATTAATTGAGTCTAAGCGCTTAAAAGCGGCCGCCACAACCTGCTTAACAATGGTTTGGTCACTCGGGTTTATTTTTTTAAATGCTTTTTGATCAACAACCAGCATCCCCATAATGAGCAATAAGGGTTCATCGGCAAGGTGTTCCACCTTAGTATGCCATTGAAGTGCAATGGCGCCTGATGGGTTGATCGTGACCGTATCTAATAATCCGGTTTGTAGGCCTGTATAAACGTTCGAAATAGGTGATGCAATAGGTTTGATGCCTGCTTGAGTAAACATTTCATTACCGATTAAATCACCTTCGGGTACCCACACTTTCTGTCCTTGTATGTCATCGGCTTTAGTTAGCGGTTTGTTTGACATTAGATAAGCAAAGCCACCTTCAGAAAGCCCCAGTAACTGGAAACCATTATCCGCTAACCCTTTAGCAATAACAGGATCAAACGTTTTGCGTACATGGCGTACTTCGGCTAAATTATTAAACGTGAAGGGTAAGCTGTAGAGCTGAACACCATTATAAATGTGAGCAAGTGCACCCGCTGAAATAGCGCCACCGTGGAGTTGGCCAGAACGCATTTTACGCAATACGGTCTTATCACTGCCCATTACACCGCCAGGGTAATACTTAATTTTTACGCGGCCTTCTGTCTTTTGTTTTACTTCTTTGGCAGCGGCTTTCATTTCATTCATCCAGCTGCTTCCATTAGGCACAACCGTGGCAATTTTTAATGTCGCGGCGGTGGCTTGGCTGCTAGTGAAAGCAATTAAACTTGTTACAAGTAATGTTTTTAAAAAATGCATAGAGTAGGTCTCAAGTTGAAATCAGTCTTATTCAAAATATTCAGCAGATTCTGCTAATAATACTTCAGCTTGTTGTTTGGCAAGTTGATTCATCAACGTTAAGCCTTCAGATTTTGCGTTAGCTTGAAGTACTTCCGTTAATAAACGATCGTGTAATTCTTGTTCAAATAATAATCGTGCATATTGTTGGGCGTACAGCACCTTGGCCATTAAGTGGTGGCCGTTTGAAGTTTCAATGGCATGTTCGAAGTGCATCTTTGCAAGGTCAGGTCGACCACCCAACGAGGGTGGAAGCTGAGATTCCAATACACCCATATAAACTTGAGCCGTTCCATGGTCATAGTCCTCATCGTACCGGAGCACCCATTTAAAGAGCATTTTTACTTTGGGAAGTTGTGCTACAGCATTCCAATCGCTGCTATTGGCTTGAATCCAGCTTGCCCATGAAGAGGCGTAGGTGTAAACAAGAGGCAGCTCATCTTCATCAAGATCATCTAATTCGCGTTGAATATCGTCTAGCTTATTATCCAATGCTGCGCATAGGTCTTCTTCGTTTTCACAGAGCGCGCGTAGGGCGTAGTTATGTGCTCGATTTGCCATGCGTTGCTTTTGTGCTTTGTTCGTTGCAAAAACACCGGCATAGGCACCGTAAAGTTTAGCCGCAGGAATTAAAAAAGTGTCATCATTTGGATACGTCTCGATTAATGCATCTAGCATAAGCATATAAGCGGGAGCAGCAGTGCGTACTAATTCAGGGTCTTCCTGGTTCATCATCGAGCGAGAGAGATTAGTTGGTAGGTTTACAATAGAGCAGGCTTGTATGCTTAACAAAGCAATAATTATCAATAATTTGGACATGGGGCATATAAGCTTAAAAAAATGAAGTCAAAATTATACCCTGATTATCGTTACATTTTAACTAATCTATTTTGCGACAGACTTTCCCATTTTTCTTATACTTAGAGTATGCATTAACCTTATTAAGGAATAGTGATGTTTGAGCTATCTAATCACGGTGATTTTCAAATTAAAGTGAGCGGCAATGTGATTTGTGCGATGCTTTATGTCGTGCATAAGTCAAGCAGAGGCAGAAACATGGTTAGCAGCATTAGGTTTTTCCTCGATGCTGCACATCCATAGATTTAAACTCAATCAATTTCCGCGTCAATTAACGTTGGTCAGTTGGTCTAGTGGAATTGCCTTCAGCAGCTCTCCACCCATGGCTAAATCGATGCCAATACTGCGTAAAATATTCAATGTGTCTTCGTCGTTAACTTGCTCTGCAATGGTTTTCTTTGCCATAAAGTGTGCAATTTCATGAATCGATTTCACCATCGCGTAATCTGCAGAACTAGTTACCAATTCTTTAATAAAGGTATGGTCGATTTTGACATAATTAACAGGTAGTCGTTTGAGATACTCAAAAGATGATTGCCCAGTACCAAAATCTGACAGTGTGAATTCGCACCCTAAGCTGCGCATTTCATGCATGAAATCGACGGCATCTTCAATATTTTGAATAGCGGACGTTTCATTCAGTTCAAAACAGAACTTATTAACAGGAATATCGTGCTCTCGCGCTTGGTCAAAAATAAAGGCTAATAGTGAATCATCGTTCATTGAGTAGCCAGATAATTTGATCATGAAACGATCAATCTTAGCTACGTCATCTGGATGTGTACTCATCCATTTAATAAGCTGTTCGAGAGTCCAGCGATCAATCAAATACATCCGGCTGTAATGTTCTGCTGCCTGTAGGTATTCTAGTGGGGGTACCTGCGTGCCATTTTCATCTTCGATACTGATAATGACTTCATACTGCCTCTGCTTTTTCTCAGCTTCTTGAATAGCCGTAACGGGGAGGCATAAGAGTTGAAGCTGATCGGTTTCTAAAGCTTGATTCAGCTTATTGGCCCACGACATAAATTCATCGCGCTTAATACGAGCATGATCATCTTCAATATAACGGTAGACTCGACTGCCACCTTTTTCTTTTGCAGATAAACACGCTGATTCGGCAAAGGCAACTAAGTCGACCTCATCACTGATCTGATAGTTCAGTTCTGAAACTCCCATGCTGATATGAATTCTAAATTTATGTTTTGCGCTGATTACTTCCAACTTCTCTAATTCTTTTTTCAACACTCGGGCCTGTTTCTCACCGTGACCAAGATCTGAATGCTGAAATAAAATGGCAAATTCGTTGCTGCCCATTCGAGCACAGTCATTTTTGTTTGTACTGGTTTTCCGTAATACGTTGGCAATCGCTTTTAAGCATTCATCACCACCTTCTACACCGTATTCGCTATTGATTAGTTTAAACTGATCAATATCAATCATGCATAACGTGTGTGTCAGATTGGATCGATGAGACTTTGCAGTTTCTTCTTTCAAATGGCGCATGAAATGCTGGCGAGTATTGAGTTGGGTTAACGCATCAGTATTCGCTTGGGCTGATAAATCATTATAAATTTGTTGTACAAGAGCATCTAAACTCTGATCTACCGCAGACTCTTCTTGTTCATATAGTCGTTTAACAGAACCATCATCAAGCGCCGCTGCCAGATGCTCTAACGTGAAGTCGACAACTTTCATACCACTATGATTAACACAGGCAAACTTAGAACCATCTTCAGCCATCCAAACGACCGAAACGTTTTGATCAGGTTCAACCATCAATAACCAATCGCCAACTTGCAGGTTGAGTGCTCTTCGAACGCCTTTTCCCTCAAGCGTTGGTTTTTCTTCTTCCACTTCTACGGGAACTTCAATGACTTCTTCAATTTCACCACTTTCTAAGTGTTGCTCAGCGGCTAAATTTATTTCGTTATGCCAGCGCGTATGTTCTGGGCGAATGCCATTGAGCTGGTCTAGTTCGTGGTGCATGAGTTTAATCAATGGATAAAAACGTTCTAGTAGCTCTTTGCGAGCTGCGTTGCTAGGATTAAACAAAGATAATACTTGTCGATAGAGCTTTACTGCGCCTCGAAAACGTTTGCTTTCAATAGTTTCACGTAAATAAATAAGTGTTAATAGCGGTTTCCAGCCTTGTTCTAACCACTCCATAACAATCGTTGGGAGCGTTCTTCCTGAGGTATCTTTAGTGATCAAACGGGCAATCTTTGC
>JBNMPQ010000031.1:0-15523 GCA_051276935.1 Oleispira sp.
GAACCATCGCTTCTTCTGATTCCAGCATGCCTTCATCCATGTTGATATCGATCACCTGGGCGCCGTTCTCAACTTGTACGCGGGCAACATCGAGCGCTTCTTCGAATTTATCTTCTTTAATTAAACGTTTAAACTTGGCAGAACCGGTGACGTTTGCGCGTTCACCGACGTTAACGAAAAGTGATTCACTGTTAATAGTGAAAGGCTCAAGACCGGCAAGGCGACAAGCGACTTCAATGTCAGGGATCTGGCGAGGGGCATGTTTATGAACTTGCTCAGCAATCGCCGCGATGTGCTCAGGTGTGGTACCGCAGCAACCCCCAATGATGTTTAAAAAGCCACTTTCAGCAAATTCACCGACAATCGCGGCCGTTTGTTCTGGTGTTTCGTCGTATTCACCAAATTCGTTTGGCAGACCTGCATTCGGATGAGCCGAAACATAGCAATTAGCTTTTCTCGACAATTCTTCAATGTGTGGGCGTAATTCATCAGCGCCTAATGCGCAGTTGAACCCAACCGAAAGTGGCTTAGCGTGAATTACTGAGTTTAGAAAGGCTTCAGCCGTTTGCCCAGAAAGAGTTCGGCCGCTGGCGTCGGTAATGGTGCCAGAAATCATTATCGGCAACTCGTATCCAATTTCTTCAAATACACCTTGTACAGCATAGATTGCAGCTTTGGCGTTTAACGTATCAAAAATTGTTTCGATCAGAATAAGATCAGAGCCACCCTTAATTAAATTATGAGTTGCTTCCGTATATTCACTGACTAAGGCATCAAAGGTAATATTTCGGAAGCTAGGATCATTAACATCAGGAGAGATAGAGGCTGTTTTACTCGTCGGTCCTAGAACCCCTGCGACAAAACGTGTAATGCCTGTTTCAGCTGCAATTTCATCACACACTTCGCGTGCTATTCTTGCGGCCATTTCATTCAACTCTGGAACTAAGTGTTCCAAATCGTAATCTGCTTGAGATACACGAGTAGAGTTAAATGTATTGGTCTCAATGATGTCAGCGCCAGCATTGAGGTAGGCTCTATGAATGCCCTTAATAATATCGGGTTGTGTTAATGCAAGAAGGTCGTTATTGCCTTTGATTTCTTGCTCTAGATCGGCAAAGCGGTCGCCGCGGTAGTCTGCTTCTTCTAGCTGGTGTGCCTGAATTAAAGTCCCCATACCACCATCTAATATAAGGGTGCGGGCTTTTAGGGTGCTATGAAGTATTTCTAAACGCTTTTGACGATCCATTTGATTCTCTACCACTGCTATCAATTGCTAGCTAAAATATGACATTAGATTATAAATTTAGGATCCGAATTTTATCAGAAGTCGTACCTTTTGTCTTAGTTTGAAAGGGAGAAACGGTCGCTAATACTGAGAATGTAGTGAGATAATTCACATAAGGTGGCTGATGATGAAGTTAGCTCACTAGGGTCATGAAAATGTTGCAGTTTGCCTAGAGGATATGGGTTGTAAAGAAGGCCAAGAATTAAACCTGAGTAAAATTGTCAACTATTGCTGTTAAAAAATGTGCGTTGTAAGATAAAAAGGATACAATGCGCGCATACAGCTTTTGAAGGTAACCAAAATGACGCAATACATAGAGATAACTCCCTCCGCAGAAGAATACTTGGCTGAGCTTTTAGAAAAGCAAAATGTTGAAGGTATGGCTGTCCGTATCTTTATCACTCAACCAGGAACAAAATACGCTGAAACCTGCTTGGCTTACTGTCGCCCAGAAGAAATTAATAAAAACGATTTGTTGCAGGCAATGGACACGTTGCTTGTGTACGTGGACACATTGAGTACACCGTATTTAGAAGAGGCTATTATTGATTTTGCCAAAGACCGCATGGGTGGTCAGCTTACGATTAAAGCGCCAAACGCTAAAATGCCTAAAGTGAATGCTGATAGCCCACTTAATGAGCGTATCAATTACTTGCTTTATACCGAGATCAATCCAGGTTTGGCATCACATGGTGGTGAAGTGAGCTTGGTTGAAATTACTGCTGAAATGATTGCAGTCCTGAAATTTGGTGGTGGTTGCCAAGGCTGTAGCGCTGTTGAAATGACACTGAAAGAAGGTGTTGAAACGACTTTGCTAGCTAAGATTCCAGAATTGACGGGTGTTAAAGATGATACCGATCATACGGTTACGGAAAATGCTTACTTTAAGTAAAGTGCAGTAAATTTTAAATAAAGCCCGATCGTATCGGGTTTTCTTTTATAGGTTATGGAACGAATGGTTCAAAACAATATCGAAATTAATACGCAGTGGAGATCAATACGATGGCAAGACCGCAGCTTTTTAATCAGCAACTGGTGATCAGCAGGGCCATTGAATGTTTCTGGATTAAAGGCTATAGCGAAACCTCACTGGCTAATTTATTAACCACTATGAGCATCAGTCGCAGTACTTTTTACAATAGTTTTGGTGATAAAAGACAGCTGTTCGAGTTGTGCTTAAAGGTTTATAGCCAACAGGCGCAGCAAGTGTTATCGATGACACTGTTAAATGATCAATTGAGTAGGTTTGATGAGACCTCAGAGGGCAAGTTAGGTGAAGAACTCACCGAAAAACTGTCTGCATTTGCTGTAATCAAACAGTTTTTACATCTTGTATTAATAGCGCCTGATAAAGAGTTATCGGCAAGAGGCTGCCTTCTTGTCAATACTCTTACAGAGACGGCTAAGGTTGATGATGAATTAAATCGAGTGGCGGCCGAGTTAATCATACCCTTAAAATTAGGGTTTATTCATCAGTTTAAACGAGTGTTTACAGAGCAGGTCAGTATTCAGCATGGAGAATGGTTATTCACTCAATTATTAGGGTGGCGCTTGCAAAATCAGTTAGAACTTCCGACAGAAATATTAGAGCAGCAAATTGATTGGTCGTTGCTTCTGCTAAAAAATCAATCAGTGCTGTTATCGAATTCGTCATCATAATTACAATTAAAAAGGCAACATCATGTTAATTAAATCAATTTTTATTGGGGTATATCCTGTCATCGCTTTGGGGCTGCTTGCCTTACCTTTTATGGGGCAGTCGCAACCAGCTTGGCTGATGAGCTTAGCGATTATAGCAGCGCTTCCATTCCCTTTGTTTTAGGCAATTTGTTTTTATATCGAACCGCGCGTACGAGTGAAAATTAACTTTTCTGTTTGTGATTCCGTTGCTTGCTTTGTTGCTTGCAGTGACGAGCCTAGTATTAATGGAATCAAAAACTCATCCCTATTTTCTTGGTATTATTACGATGATAAGGGCGTTAGTGGGTAATACAGTGTATGTTTTCTGGTATAGCCGATTTGGTCGTAAAGCGAATACACGGTTAGAAGTGGATAAAATATTGCCCGAATTTTCTTTAAAGGACACGACCGGAAATACCATTAGCTCAAAAGAGATGCGTAAACAGGCCAGTCTCATTATGTTTTATCGCGGTAATTGGTGCCCATTATGTATGGCGCAAATAAAAGAAGTTGCAGGGCAATATCGTGAATTAGAATCCCGAGGTATTAAATTATACATGGTAAGCCCTCAATCAGAAGGGAATACCAAAGACTTGGCTTTGCGCTTTGATGTGCGTATGAATTCTCTTATTGATGAGGGTAATAACGTGGCGGATAAACTTCAAATTATAGCAAAGAACGGTTTGCCTATAGGGTTGCAGGCGCTGGGTTATGAGAGCGATACGGTTATGCCAACTGTTATTATGACGAATGATCAAGGCGAGATAATCTTTGCGGACTTAACCGATAACTATCGTGTTCGCCCAGAACCAGAAGACTTTCTTAAAGTATTTGATGCTCACTTAGTTGAAATATAGAAATTAGTAGGGGGTATTTAGTATTAGAAAGGTCATAACAAAGCCGAATCAATCATTAAATTAATTCGGCTTTTTTATTATTCACCCTACAAAGCGTTCATGAAATTAGCGCTTTGGTAATACATCTTTCAATTTCTGATGCATGCTACGAATTGACTCTTCTGTCATGTCCCAGCTAATGCAAGCATCCGTCACTGATTGGCCGTATTTCATATCAGCAAGATTTTCACAGATATCTTGGCGACCAAATTCAATATTGGATTCAATCATTAGACCGATGATTGATTTATTGCCTTCCAATATCTGGTTGGTCACGTTTTCCATAACCAGTGGCTGAATGGCTGCATCTTTGCTTGAGTTCTCGTGAGAGCAATCAACCATAATGTTTTTTGCTAGGCCAGCTTTCTCTAACGTCTGCTCACACTGAGCAATATTAACTGAATCATAGTTAGGCTTACCGCCACCGCCACGTAATACAATGTGGCCGTATTGGTTGCCTGCGGTTTCAACGATCGAAACCTGACCCGACTGATTAATACCTAAAAAACGGTGAGGATTCGCAACAGATTTTAGTGCATTTGTTGCTACTGTTAGATTTCCGTCGGTACCATTTTTAAAACCTACCGCTGAAGAAAGGCCAGACGCCATCTCGCGGTGAGTTTGTGATTCTGTCGTACGTGCACCAATAGCAGACCAAGAAATAAGATCTTGCATGTATTGTGGAGAAATAGGATCCAGTGCTTCCGTTGACAACGGCAAGCCAGAAGCGGCCAAATCAATTAACAGTTGGCGAGAGATTTTCAAGCCATCTTCAATTTTAAAGGTGTCATTTAGATAAGGATCGTTAATCAACCCTTTCCAGCCAACGGTTGTTCGTGGTTTCTCAAAATAGACGCGCATCACAATGCAAAGTGTATCCTTAACTTCTTCAGCCAAGCCTTTTAAGCGCACAGCATAATCTTTTGCAGCGTCAACATCATGAATAGAGCAAGGACCCACCACTAAAAATATTCGGTGATCCTTGCGTTCTAAAATGTCGCGAACTTCTTGACGCCCATTTTGAATGATTGATACAACTTCCGAGCTCAGAGGTAACTGGGCTTTTAACTGATCGGGAGTAATTAGTGTCTCAATTGAGCTAATGTTGAGGTCTTCAACACGATTATCAGTCATTTAACTTCCTATATATGTATCTATGATTATTCGATGTTAACAAACGTTATCGTTAGATTATGACAAATGATTGCAGTGATGGACACGCTTATATCCCTATTAATGACGCATAATTGAATGTTTTGACTAAATAGTATTGTTTTGGATCATTTTACAGGGGTGTGCAGAGCAAACATGGCTGTAAGCTCTGCTTTTCTATGCTGCGCGTATTGATCTTATCAAGGTTTTAGCACTGATTTAGCTAGAGTTTTGCTTGAATCGATTTGAATTTTTCAATATCAGAAGAGAGGAAGCGCCATTCATTATTTTCTTGCTTACCATCGAGAAGTCCTTCACGTGCGTAGCGCTTTACTGTGACAGGTTTCAGTTTCAGTTCATCGGCCACTTTATCAACACCAAGCCATTCATCGTTACTATTTTCATTACTCATACAGACCTCCTTAAAATTTATAATATTAAGAATAGGCTTGATTGTAATAGCTGCCAGAAAATAGCTAACGCGTTTGCAATAAGTAACAAATATTCAAGTAGGCAGGTGAAGAATGTAGGTTTTTGTAATATGAGAGAACGAGTGTTAAAAGCACTGCTATTATCAATGTAAATCGGGAATTTACAGCAGCCCAATAAATTTGCCTGAATTACCAATAGGCTAGAAAAATGATAAAAAAAATAGTGTTTGCTACCGATCTTGGCGTTTTAGGTCCGTACGTTTTATGTCATGCCTTAGAATTATCGAAACAATTTAACGCTAAGGTCGATATTGTTCATGTTATTGAGCCTATGGGCGTTTTCGCAGAATCTATACTTGATATTTTTTTACCCCCAAAGGATCTCGAACATTTACGCAAAGAAGGCGTTTATGACGTAATGAACACTATTAAAGAGCGTATTTCAGACACGATGGCATCAGAGTTTGCAGGCGACGATGATGAATTATTTTTAGGAGAGGTAAGTGTTGTGCGAGGCCAGGCAGCAGATGCCATTTTAGAATATGTGGATACTCACAATATCGATATGGTGGTAATGGGGACGCACGGTGAACATGCTGAAGTGACCGGGGGGTTAGGCTCTGTTGCTTCCAAAGTTCTTCAAAGAAGTTCGGTGCCTGTCCTTATGGTGCCGTTGGCAAGAGTAAATAACCAATTGGGTATTTCCGTCAAAGAACCACTTCGACGGATGTTTTAACTTTTTTTATTGATTCTTTAATAAAGACGTTAACTAAAAAAAGCGTATTTAGCCCCTAAGAAAAACAGAATGCTGGCCAGTAAGGGTTTCAACACCTTATCGGGTAGGTGATGTGAAACTTTACTGCCCAGCTGTATCGCTGGAATAGAGCCCACTAGCAACGCAAATAATAGCCCGAAATCAACATTGCCTAAAGCCATATGAATAAGGCCTGCGCAGGCCGTTAGGGGTACAGCATGGGCAATGTCAGTACCGACAACATGAGAAGATCGCAGTGCTGGATATAACAGCATCAGCACGGCTGTTCCAATAGCGCCTGCACCAACAGACGTAAGGGTTACTAAAACACCCAGCACTATTCCCATCATAAAAGTCACTATATCGCGATTTCTTCCATTACTTGAACTCTTACTTCTCAGTGTAAGTCGCTGTAGCTGTTGACGGAAGATAACAACGAAAGCGGTTAAAAGTAGCATGACCCCCAAACTGTTTTTTATCAGTGCTTCATAATTAGCAGAATCTGCGAATACATTCTGCAGCGAGTAGCCCGTAATTAACGCCGCGGGAATACTCCCGAATGCCAGTAATTTAACCAGCTTCCACTCTACGTGTTTTTGTTTATGGTGACTGTACACACCACTGGCTTTTGTCAGCGATGCATACATTAAATCAGTGCCCACAGCGATATTGGGCGGAAAACCGAACAATAAGAGAAGGGGTGTCATTAATGCGCCGCCACCGATACCGGTGATGCCCACAATGAAGCCAACGGATGCGCCAGCTAAGATATATAACAAAATGTCCATGAGTATGGTCTAAAGTACTATTATGAGTCTAATAAAAGAGAAGACTGGTAAAATATAGGTTTCCAGCTATTCTGGAAAGGAATATTTATTTATATTTTTATAACCTTTTCGTAGGTTGAGGAATGGAGAAAGCATGAAGTTACAGCAATTGCGTTATATCTGGGAGGTTGCTCATCACGATTTAAATGTATCTGCGACGGCTCAGGTGCTCTACACCTCTCAACCTGGCATCAGTAAACAGATACGTTTATTAGAAGATGAGCTCGGGGTTGAGATATTTGCTCGCAGTGGCAAGCATCTTACTCGAATCACTCCAGCAGGTGAGGCTATTCTTAAAATAGCGGGAGAAATTCTTCGTAAAGTAGAAAGTATTAAGCAGGTTGCCCAAGAATTCAGCGACGAAACCAAAGGCAGCTTATCGATTGCCACGACTCATACCCAGGCACGCTATGCATTGCCTAGCGTTATTGAAAGCTTTATGGGGAAGTTTCCTGACGTATCGTTGCACATGCATCAAGGAACTCCGATGCAAATCGCTGAGATGGCTGCTAATGGTGGTGTTGATTTCGCCATTGCAACCGAAGCGATGGAACATTTTGGCGACTTAATAATGATGCCTTGTTATCGCTGGAATCGAAGCATTTTAGTGCCCAAAGGCCATCCATTAGCAAATCATCCAAACCCAACTCTAGAAGAAATCGCAGCGTATCCTTTAGTTACGTATGTGTTTGGGTTTACGGGCCGTTCAAAGCTTGATGAAGCCTTTAAGAGTAAAAATTTGACACCGAGAGTTGTGTTTACTGCGGCGGATGCCGATGTTATAAAAACATACGTGCGCTTAGGTGTAGGGATAGGCATCGTTGCAACAATGGCGATTGATGATGAGATGGATGATGATTTGGTTGCGATTGACGCGAGCCATTTGTTTGCGTCGAGCATTACACAGATAGGATTTCGCAAAGGAACTTTTTTACGTGGCTATATGTACGACTTTATAGAACGCTTTGCACCACATTTAACGGTGGATAGGGTTAATAAAGCGACCAAGTGTCATAACAAACAAGAAATGGATGAGTTGTTTCAGGATATAGATTTACCAGAGCATTAGAGACTACATCTCAAAAAAAATAAACGTTATTTACCACAGAAAATGATGATTTCTGTGGTAAATGCTCTTTTAGCCTTTGCTTATAATATTTCCAGCGTGAAGTCCGCATTCTTTATTACTACCACCTTCCCACCACCAGCGACCTTCGCGTTCATGCTGATTAGGCAGTACGGGGCGTGTACAGGGCTCACATCCAATGCTGATGTAACCTTGGTTATGAAGCGCATTAAAAGGCACGTCAAAAATTTTGATGTATTCCCAAACCTGAGCAGAGGTCCAGTTCGCTAATGGATTGTACTTGTAGAGTATTTCGCCAGCACCTGGGAAGTTATCTTTTTCACACAGTGCAATTTCGGTACGTGTCCCCGGACTTTGATCTTTACGTTGGCCAGTAATCCAAGCGTCCAATGTGGTCAACTTACGTTTGAGGGGTGCGATTTTACGCACGCCACAACATTCTTTGTGACCATCCTCATAAAAACTAAACAACCCTTTTTCTTTACTAAAAGTTTCTAGCGCTGCTCGTTCTGGAGACATTAATTCAATTTGGATATTGTAGTGCTTGCGTACTTTTTCAATGAATTGATAGGTCTCTGCATGTAATCGACCAGTATCTAAGCAAAAAACTTGCACGCTAGGATCGATCTTTGTTGCCATGTCGATCAATATGACGTCTTCTGCACCACTGAAGCTAACCGCAATTTTGCCATGTGTTTCAATGGCGTGTCTAATCAGATCCTTTGGGCGTTTATCGGCAAAGTCCTGATTGATTTGGTCTAGATCAAGCATGTTATTACTCTCTGTCACAGTTCTATTCTTGATTTTATAAAGCTAATGAATACAGAATATCATGTTTGTATATATGCTTTAAAATAATTAAAGCTGATATTTATATAATAAAATCCTAGCTATAAGTTTTGTTGGTTATCGACATCTGTCCGGTAAGCGTTTTATAAGTTGTTATAAATAGACATCTATTGTTTTTAGCTTATTTGCTGTTAGAGTACGCATTTTTAATAAAATCAAAATTTGGAGAGTGTCGTGGAAGTAGCTTGCTTAGATCTTGAAGGTGTATTAATTCCTGAAATCTGGATTGAATTTGCCAATAAAACGGGCATTGAAGAATTAAAAGCGACGACGCGTGATATTCCAGATTACGACGTTTTGATGAAGCAGCGTCTTCGCATTCTTGATGAGCACGGTTTTAAGTTGCAAGATATTCAAGAAGTGATTGCGACACTCAAACCTTTAGAGGGTGCTGTTGAATTTGTGGATTGGTTGCGTGAGCGTTTTCAGGTAATAATTCTTTCAGATACTTTTTATGAGTTCTCACAACCTTTAATGCGTCAGCTAGGCTTTCCAACGCTGTTCTGTCATCGCCTAGAGACGGATGAGTCGGGGCGAGTAGTTAATTATCATCTTCGTCAGGCTGATCCTAAGCGTCAGTCTATTCGCGCGTTGCAAACAATTTACTACCGTACTATCGCCGCAGGGGACTCTTACAATGATACGACCATGCTGGCAGAAGCAGATGCCGGAATCTTGTTTAAAGCGCCAAAGAAAGTGATCGAAGAATTCCCACAATTTCCAGCCGTTCATGAATATGAAGATCTTAAGAAAGAATTTTTGAAAGCGTCAAATCGTGAATTAACACTTTAAGTGTTTCAATAAGCGGTGCTTAGATTGACCTAAGCATTGCTTATTGCCTTGTGCGACTCCTGTTTAAATAACTCCCTTATATCGGACTTCCTAACACTTACATTTTACAAGTGGTTAAAGTCCCTCAATCACATCCATTATACGCTGTATCTTGGTTAAGCTCTCTTCATACTCCTCATCGCCATTCGAATCGACCGTTATACCGCCACCGCCCCAGCAGGTGATCGTATTGTCTCGAAACTCTAAACTGCGTATTAATATATTAAAATCGGCATTGCCTGTGTCTGAGAAATAACCAAAACTTCCGCAATACAGAGAGCGTGGTTGTACTTCGAGTTCTTCAATGATCTCCATTGCGCGTTTCTTCGGAGCGCCCGTGATTGAGCCTCCAGGAAAAGCGTTGCTGATGGCTTCAGCGGGGCTTATGTCAGGTTTTAATTGTGCACTAATAGTGCTGACAAGATGGTGTACATTGGGATGTGACTCTAACTCAAACAACTTGTCGACATTAACGCTGCCGGGTATGGCCGATATGCTCAAATCATTTCGAAGTAAATCAACGATCATGAGATTTTCAGCTTTGTTTTTAGCACTATTTTTAAGCTCGGCTATTAACTGATCATCACGAACACTGTCAAGACTGCGCTTGATTGTGCCTTTAATCGGCTTAGCTTCTATTTTACCCGTGTGATCAATACTAATGAAGCGCTCAGGACTCATACTTACCAATTCACAATGCTCCCCTTGAAAGTAACAGCCAAAGCTGGGTTTCAATGCATCAAAAAGAGGTTGCAGCGTACTGACAGCAGAACCCTTATAGTGAGCGCTAATAAAAGGATGTGTAAGGTTTACTTGATAGCAATCTCCTGCGAGTAAGTAATTCTGAACGTTAGTAAATGCTTTTTGGTAATCTTCCTTTCGCCATCGGGCTTTAAAAGACGCTGCTTTAAATGGCGTTAGATAAGCTGTGTATTCTTTCTCTTTAGCGCCAACAGAGTTTGGTTGTTGACCTGAGTTATGATTAGATTTATTCGTCTCGCTAAAGTGACTGACTAACCAAAAATAAGCATCTTTAGCGGCCTGATCAGGCTTACCGAGTAAATGAAAACGCCCGCGGAGCTGATCAAAACAAATGCTCCAAGGGTAGTAGTTAAACTCTGCCATTATCCCGCGGTCAATGTGAGACTTAGGGTAAGAAAAGTACCCCATCCAGCCTGAGTGAAAGGGTATGTCAGAATTGTTAGCGTCTGTTTGAATAAGGGAGGGGGACTGAAGCGTTTTTTTCCAGTCATCAATTTCTCTGGCATTACGAAAGCGTATTTTTTGAGAAGGGTTTGCGCTTAAAAAACTAAAACGTCGGTCGTTATTTTCTTCAAATAGGCTATCTCCACTACTTCTAACGGGGCTCGCAGTATTAATAGCTGCCATAGGCTTTGATATAAGAAGGCTTATATCAACCAAATGAAAGCTACTGCTGGGTGAGCGGCTCATATTTATCAATGCGGTTAATAGTCTGCACGAATCGAATTGTTCAAAGGGTGAAGGGCGCATGAGTTTATGGGTACTGTTATTGGTTAAGTGCATTAAGAAGGCGCCGTAGAAATAGGTGAAAATCTGCCAAATTCGCAGGATGTAAGACACTTGACTCTATGTGTCTGTAGTTTACAAAGAAATTAGTAAAAATGTACAAATATTTCTAGACAAAAAATCAGGTGCATAATATGGTCTGTGCAACTTCTGATCTTAGTTTAAAGCTTCGACAGTGAGTTGGACAGATAACAATAATAATGAACTATGCATGATTAATTCTCGATTTTAATAATTTCCCAGTGAAGTAAAATTCGAAGTCAGAGAATAAGAGTAGAAAATACTACTTATAATCATAATATAACGGAGTGTGCACTCATGAAAACTTTTCAAAAAATCGCTTTAGTCTCTGCAATCTCAGCAGCCCCTTTCGCAGTTCAAGCAGACCTTACCCCAATGGATGATTCCTTGATGGGTAATACGACTGGTCAGGCTGGTGTGACTATCGAGATTGATATTTCAGGCGACGGTATTACAGTTGGCGAAGTTGAATACATTGATGAAGGTTCTGTTTTGTTACAGAATATTAATATTTCAAATGCTAACATTACTCAGAAAATTGATGTTGTTACTGATGGTTCATTAGTTATTGAGACAAGTGCAATTTCAGATTTAACTGTAAATATTGGTAACATTAATAACGCTGGCCTGGTCGGCTCTGAAAACGGTGCTAGTGCAGTCGCATTATCAAGTGTTGCAGGTGATGTAACAGAGGTAGTCAATGATATTTACTTGAAAGCTGATATGGGCCTTTCAACTGTAACTTTGGTTAATTTGCAAACGACGGGTAATGCTGCCACTTATGGTATCGATCAAACTTTTGATAATGGTGTTGATACAGCGTCTTCAGCTGCGACTGGATCGCTGGCTATTAAAATGGAATCTTCGATTGACATCAATGAGTTAAATGTTGGTTTGTTTGGTTATACTGATAAGCAGGCAAATACAAAGGTTGCTAATTTACTAGCAGCATCAAGCGGTGGTTCTGCTGCTAATTATATGACTGGTGATGTTCTTTCTGCAGGCGCTGGTGCAGCTGTTGTTGATGCTAGTGGTAAAACAGCCGCTGAAGCAGCTGATGAATATGCTGATGGTTCAGCTGTTCAGCTAAGTAACGTTCAGTTTTATGATACGGATGCGAGCGGTGCACGTATAAATGCGACAATGGATCAAACGATTTGGGCTCAAGGTGGTTCTGTTGCTCAAGGTGGTGGTATTTACATCGCTATGGGAGAAATTAAAGGTACTCTTGATATTGGGGGTATTTCAATAGCTAAACAGTCAATTGGTCAGGTTAAAATCTCTGATATTAATCTTTCTGGTATGACTCAGCGCATTTATGGTCACCCATAATATCGCCTGATGATTTAGTGATATAAAGAAACCCGCTTCGGCGGGTTTTTTTATGTTTTTTAATTATATTTGTGAAGTTTTGCGTGCCCTGTACTGATATTAGGGTCTCGATAACTTCTTGAATTTACGGGCATTTGTTGCGTTATCTTTTTACTGCGTAAAGATTCTTTAATTCCTTGTTTTATTGTAATTATATGTGGTTTTTTAAGTAAACTTCTGTAACATGAGATTGCAATTCTTGAGTTATAAATAATAATAATCAACATTCAAGACGCTTCTCAGGGAGTTGGGGAAATACTGTGCTAATCATATTATTAGGTTCTATTATTGCATTTTCCATCGTCAACGAGCTCGCCATCGTGGCTGATCGTCAAGATGGTGATATCGTCTACCGTGTCGCTAATACAGAACCTGCTCAGCAGGATGTATTTGTTAATGTAGAGCCTCTGGCGGTTCAACGATTTAATAATGTTGTTCGTCAGGCCTTCGATTACAGCTGCGGTTCTGCAGCACTGACTACTATTCTCGATTTCTATCTAGGTCGTAATTTCCAAGAGCGTCAGGTAATGGAAGGTTTATTACGATTCGGTGAAACTGAACGTATTGTTGAGCGCCGGGGTTTCTCTTTACTGGATATGAAACGTCTTGTTACAGCACTAGGTCACCCGTCTGGTGGCTTTAAAGCAGAAGCATCCGATTTAGAAGAATTAGATCACCCAGCAATTGCACCTATTGAATATGCAGGTTTTAAACATTTTGTTGTGGTTCGTGCTGTTTATGATGGTCGTGTTTTTGTTGCGGATCCAGCATTGGGCAATATTAGTTTTACGATGCATCGCTTTTTAGAAATTTGGGACAATAATGTACTGTTTATTGTATTCCCGAATGGTCACAAACCTACTAATGGTTTGGAACTACGAGAACAAGATCTTCGTTACGTTTCCGATTATATTATTGCGGAAAATACCTTTAAAGAATTTCCTCACTTCGCGATGCCAGTTGATGGTGATTTATACAATAAAATTGCTTCTCTTAACAATAATGCCTTTTTCAAATTTGACGTTGCACGAAACGACACTGCTAGCGTGGTCGATGACTTTGGTCAAAATGTCCAGCCAGGTGAGCCTAGATTGAATGAAGAAGGCAAGCAATATTACCCCTCTAATAATGAAGATTTTTATGATCGCAGTGGTGAAAATGAATTTAACTCGATCTATTGGGGCGGTGCTGACGGTTTGTTTGAAAATGGTGTTCGTCTCATTGAAAAGAACATTCGTTACAAGCGTAATTAATTAAAATAAGAACTTACAAAAGATAAGGATTCCAATGGGGATTAAGCTGCATTCATCATTATTATTATTGATCGTTCTTAGTGCGACCTGTGCTTCTTTGGTTCAGGCCGATGATGTTTCACAGGCACGTGACGCTCTAACTAAACAAGCCTCTGACGCAGATACCGAAAAAGCACTTGAAGAAGTATTTGAGGCAGCAGAAAGCAGCTACTCATTGCTAAAACAGGGGGGCTTAGGCTTAAATTATAGCTTCGATTACAGTTATTACGGCGATCAGAGATTGAATCTAATTATTTCACCTCAGCTTGATGCAAATGGGGACCCTACCGGTACTTCGAATATTCTGAGTGCCGATGTTTCACCTTCTGCTTCGCATACTTTTACCAATTCTTTCAGTCTTGATTATGGCCTGTTGGATAACGTTACTATTGGTGGTCGCTTACCATTAATTGCTAAGTTTGATACTGAAGAAGATCTTACTAATTTTGCGATGGGTGATTTGAGCGGTACTGTCCGTTGGCAGCCATGGGGGATTGTTCCCGGCACCATGAGTAAAACTTTGTTCGGCTCTCTAAAGTTAAAAACTGCGGACAGCCCTTATGAAATTGATCCAAACAAAAATCTTGCCACAGGTTCTGGTTATTATAGCATTAGTGGTGGTGGTAGTATTTCTAAAGTGTTAGATCCAGTCGTGTTATTTGGTTCGGGTACTTATGCTTATAACATTCCTGAGACGGACCTTAACCAAGTTCGTGATGGCGCCATTCTAAGAGAAGTTCACCCGGGCAGTTCTTTGTCGGGCTCTATGGGTTTCGCTTACTCACTTTCTTATGATGTCTCTCTAAGCGTATCGTTCCAAGCCTCTTATAACGACGAAACAAAATTTGTGCTGGAGCGGGGGAACCAAAAGATTAATAGTACGGTCGGCAGTCAAGTAACCGGCATTATGAATTTCGCTTTAGGTGTGCGTATTTCACCTAAGACGATTACTAATATTAACGTTGGTTTTGGTATGACAGAGTCGGCGCCTGATTTTCTGGTTGGATTTTCAATGCCAATCGATATCGAAGGCATAAAGGCAAGTTTGTAAACATCGCAATGAAGGCAATAAGGAGACAAACATGAATATTGCGATGTTTAAACGACTAGCGGTACTGACCTTTGGGTTAGTAGCGAGTAGTACTCAAGCGCAGTTAGCGACGAATTTATTTATTGATACCAAAGCAATGTCTATGGGTAATGCTGTTACGGCTGACCCTGTTGGTATTATGAGTATTCACTTTAACCCTGCTGGCTTAACCAAGTTGGACGGTCGACAAATTCAATTCTCTCTGCAAAATATTTATTTAAAAGCAGAGTATGATTTTAAAGTACCTGAAGATTACGATGGCGAAGGCCAGTTACTGGACATTAACGATGATCCAGTAGCAGGGCAAAGTGGTGAAGCAGGTGCGGCGGCTTACATTCCAGGTATTGGTATTCAGCCAATGGACATACTGCCTATCTTGCAATTACCCTCAGCAGGAATGTCTATTAAA
>JBNMPQ010000032.1:0-15149 GCA_051276935.1 Oleispira sp.
GTATCGGCACGAGATTCACCGGGCTTTAGGCCTTTTATGGTCCATTCACCCACTTGCATACGTATTAAGCGTAAGCAAGGTAAGCCAACAGCGGCCGCCATTCTTCGTACTTGGCGATTTCTGCCTTCTACTATAGTTAGTTGTATCCAGCTTGTGGCTTGTCCTTCGCGAGGACGAATAGGGGGGTTTCGTGGCCATACTTTTACGGAGGCCATTTGCCTTACTTTGGCCGGTGCTGTCATGCCATCGCTGAGCTTTAAACCATTGCGAAGTTGTTCTAAGGCGTCTTTGGTAACTTCACCTTCTACTTGAATCCAATAAGTTTTTGGCAGTTTGTGGCTTGGGTGACTAATCTGATGTTGTAGCGCACCTTGGTTGGTTAATAACATTAAGCCTTCGGAATCATAGTCGAGGCGACCGGCCGGATGAAAACCTTTGGTTTTTATATATTTAGCCAATGTGATTTTGCCTTCGTGTGCCGAAAATTGTGACAAAACGTTAAAAGGCTTATTGAAAAGGATGAGATTGGACATAAAAAGACGAAACCTTGTAAAGAAACTACCAAATACTACAATATTGTATAGAAAACGTGCTAAAACTGTAGAAAAACTACAGAAAGCCCTGTTGATTATACCATTGCGTGTTAATATTCGTGCCTGCTATAACTCATAAAGTTGTATTTAAAACTGAAATGAACAAAAAAAGGTAACCAAAAGTGACCTTTTATATGCCTGATAGGCCGAAAGTTATGAAGTCGACCAAAAGTCGCCTTTATTAAGGCTACTGGCGACACAGCCAAAGAATACTAGGACAAATAATGACCAAGCACATTCCTAAGATTATTTACACAGAAACAGACGAAGCTCCCGCATTGGCGACATTTTCGCTATTGCCTATTATTCAAGCATTTGCCAAAACTGCAGACATCACAATTGAAACCCGTGATATTTCTTTAGCAGGCCGCATTATTGCTAACTTCCCAGACAAGCTAGCGCCTGAGCAACAACGCCCAGATGCATTGGCTGAACTGGGTGAGTTGGCTCAGACACCTGATGCCAACATTATTAAACTACCCAACATCAGTGCTTCTGTTCCTCAGTTAGTTGAAGCGATTAATGAACTGCAGGGGCAGGGCTATGATTTGCCTGATTACCCTGAAGATCCTGAGAATGCGGAAGAATCTGAAATAAAAACGCGTTATGGCAAGATTTTAGGCAGCGCCGTTAACCCGGTTTTACGCGAAGGTAATTCAGATCGTCGTGTGGCTGATCCTGTTAAGCAGTATGCTAAAAAGAATCCTCACTCTATGGGTGTTTGGTCGAAAGATTCAGCGTCGCATGTTGCACACATGGAAAAAGGTGATTTTTACGGCAGTGAAAAGTCTTTAGTGATGTCAAAATCTGACGACGTGCGCATTGAGTTAGTGAAAACCGATGCCAGCATTAAGGTTTTGAAATCGAGCACGCCACTTCAAGCCAATGAAGTGATTGATGCTTCTGTCATGAGCTGCAGTGCCTTGCGCGAGTTTTTTGAAGCTCAAATGCAAGATGCAAAAGCCAAAGGCGTTATGCTTTCGTTGCATTTGAAAGCGACCATGATGAAGGTTTCTGACCCGGTTATGTTTGGCCACGCAGTGACTGTTTATTATAAAGACGTGTTTGAGAAGTACGCTGACGTATTTGAAAAGTTGGGCATTGAAGAAACCAACGGTCTAGGGGATGTTTACGCTAAGATCAAAGGTCTACCTGCGGCACAGAAAGAAGAAATTGAAGCGGCTATTATGGCTGTATACAGTACTCGTCCACCGTTAGCGATGGTCGATTCTGATCGTGGTATCACGAATTTGCACGTTCCTAGTGACGTTATTGTCGATGCGTCTATGCCAGCGGCTATTCGTGCATCGGGTAAAATGTGGGGTTCTGACGGCGAGCTGCATGATACGAAAGCCATGATTCCTGATCGCTGCTATGCCGAAATATTTCAAGAAACGATCCAGTTCTGTAAAGAAAATGGGGCGTTTGACGTTAAGACCATGGGCAGCGTTTCTAACGTTGGCTTAATGGCGCAGAAAGCGGAAGAATACGGTTCTCACGATAAGACTTTTATTCTTGAAGAAGCCGGTACGATCCGTGTTGTTAATAAAGCAGGCGAAACGATTATTGAGCATTCGGTTGAGGTGGGTGATATCTGGCGCATGTGTCAGACTAAAGATGCACCGATTCAAGACTGGATTAAGCTTGCGATTAGCCGTGCATCTCATACGGGTCAACCAGCTGTGTTCTGGTTAGATCCACAGCGTAGCCACGATGCTAACCTGATCGAAATTGTGACGGGTTATTTGAAGGATCATGATACTTCAGGTCTTGAGATTTTAATTAAGTCTCCTGTTGATGCTATTCGTTATACGATGGCTCGTGTTAAAGCCGGTGAAGATACAATTTCTGTTACGGGTAACGTATTGCGTGACTACTTGACGGATTTGTTTCCAATTTTAGAATTGGGCACCAGTGCTAAAATGCTTTCGATTGTGCCTTTGTTAGCAGGCGGCGGTCTTTATGAGACAGGCGCTGGCGGTTCAGCGCCTAAACACGCTCAGCAATTGGCTGAAGAAGGCCACTTGCGCTGGGATTCACTGGGTGAATTCTTAGCACTGTCTGTTTCTTTAGAAGGTCTTGGGCAAAAAACAGGGAATCCTAAAGCATTAATTTTGGCTAAAACGCTGAATCAAGCAACGGGCCGTTTCTTGGACCACGATCGCTCTCCATTGCGAAAGGTTGGCGAAGTGGATAACCGTGGCAGTCATTACTATTTGGCGACTTATTGGGCAGAGTATTTGGCGACCCAGGATGAGGATGCTGAATTAAAGGCCACTTTTAACAAGTTGAATGATGATTTAGCAGAGCACCATGCTGCAATTATTGCGGAGCTGAGACATGCACAGGGTCAGAAAGTTGATCTTGGCGGGTATTATCATCCTAATACGGTAAAAGCGACGCAGGTAATGCGCCCAAGCAAAACTTTAAACAGCATTATTGATGCGGTTTAATGATTCGTTAGGGTTGGGTGTGCATTTATTGTAGACCCAAAAAAGGCGAGCTAAATAGCTCGCCTTTTTTGTGCTTGTTACTTTTTGCTTCGATCTATTATGCTTCTAAGATACTTCTTCTAATTCGTTAGCTGTTGATTCTTCAAGCATTGATTCTTCACTTACGGGTTGAGCAATCGTGGAGATATTAACGGCGTGAATACCCCCGTCAACGGCTTTGGTATCAAATGTGACGGCTTGGCCCGCTTTTAACGTTTTGTAGCCATCCATTGTGATTGCGGAGTAGTGAGCAAACATATCTTCACTTTTACCGTCTGCTACAATGAATCCGTAACCTTTAGCGTTGTTAAACCACTTAACGGTTCCGGTAACTAAACCGATCGTTTTTGCAGCAACATTCCCTGTAATCATAAATTTTCTCCCTGGCCGAACGACTAGAGCGAGACAACTTAATGCGAAAGTATTATTTTAATTCCTTTCGTATTAACTTCGCCAAAATAGGCTAATTAGTGAGTTTCTACAATAAAAGCCTTCATGTTAAAGGTCAAGAGTTCTAGGGCAATTGCTTATGAGTTGTTATTATTTACTTTAAAGCTAGGGAATTACCCCCATATTAATCAATACACTAAGTTAAAGTCGGTAAGATGTTTAAATCTCAACTAAGATTACAAGAAGATGACCATTATGGTGATGGCAATTTGGCAGTCGAAACAGCACAGCCAAAATTGAAACCTCCTGCCATGTACCAGGTCTTAATGATGAACGATGACTATACGCCGATGGAGTTTGTCGTAGAAGTACTGCAAACTTTCTTTGCCAAGTCAGATGAGCAAGCAACGCAAATAATGCTCGCTGTTCACAATAAAGGGGCTGCGATTTGTGGAGTATTTAGTAAGGATATCGCAGAAACAAAAGCCGCTATGGTTAACGATTATGCCAGAGAATGTCAGTACCCGTTATTGTGTGAAGTTGTACCCATTGAAGAAGATGATGACTAAAAGATCTATTACTCCGGAGGCATTATGCTGAATAGAGAGCTTGAGCAAACCTTAAACGATGCATTCAAAGAGGCGAGGGTTAAGCGTCATGAGTTTATGACGGTCGAGCACTTGCTATTATCCTTATTAGATAACGACGCTGCGCTTGTTGTGCTTAATGCCTGCGGGTCAGATATTGGTAAATTACGCAAAGACTTGAGTGAGTTTGTTAATTCAACAACACCCCTTATTCAAGAGCAAGATGACGAGCGTGAAACTCAGCCAACACTTGGTTTTCAACGCGTTTTGCAGCGTGCTGTTTTTCATGTGCAGTCTTCAGGTAAGTCTGAGGTTACAGGTGCTAATGTTTTGGTCGCTATTTTTAGTGAGCAAGAAAGCCAGGCGGTTTATTTTCTTAAGCAGCAGAATATCGCTCGCATTGATGTGGTTAACTTTATTTCCCATGGTATCGCTAAGGTGCCTGGGCAAGAAGATCAAAGCGAAGGCATTTTAGAATCGGATGATGATGGTCAGGAGTCTGGCAGTAAGAGTGCTTTAGAAGGCTATGCGGTTAATTTGAATCGCCAAGCTAAAGAGGGTTTGATTGACCCGTTGATTGGTCGTGAATTTGAAGTTAATCGTGTTGTTCAAATTCTTGCTCGTCGTCGCAAAAACAACCCCTTGCTGGTCGGTGATTCTGGTGTCGGTAAAACAGCCATTGCTGAAGGTTTAGCAAAGCGTATTGTTGATGGCGATGTGCCGGATGTGATTGCTGATGCGGTGGTCTTTAGTTTGGATATGGGTGCGCTTTTAGCAGGCACTAAGTATCGTGGGGATTTTGAGAAGCGTTTTAAAGCGCTATTATCAGAGCTTAAAAAGCAGCCTCACGGTATTTTATTTATCGATGAGATTCACACTATTATTGGTGCAGGGGCCGCTTCTGGCGGCGTAATGGATGCGTCTAACTTGCTTAAGCCAATGCTGAGTAGTGGTGAAGTTCGTTGCATGGGCTCCACGACGTTTACTGAGTATCGCGGGATCTTTGAAAAAGACAGCGCATTAACACGCCGCTTCCAGAAGGTGGATGTGGGTGAGCCCAGTGTTGAAGATACGTATTTGATTCTTAAAGGCCTAAAATCTCGTTTTGAAGATCATCACGAGTTGAAGTATCAAGACAAGGCATTGCGTGCAGCGGCCGAATTATCCGACCGTTACATTACTGACCGCAATTTGCCTGATAAGGCGATTGATGTGATTGATGAGGCAGGGGCCAGTCAGCGTTTGCTGCCGCCTAATAAGCGTAAGAAAATCATTAGCGTTCATGATGTTGAAGCAATTGTTGCAGCGATGGCTAAAATCCCACCGAAGAGCGTTTCGGCGTCTGATAAAGAGCTGCTATTTGGCTTGGAAGATAAGCTTAAGATGGTGGTCTTTGGTCAGGACGAGGCAATTTCTACCTTGTCGGCTGCCGTTAAATTGTCTCGTGCAGGTTTGAATTCTCCTGAAAAGCCAACGGGCTCATTCTTGTTTGCAGGCCCAACAGGGGTCGGTAAAACAGAAATTAGTCGTCAGTTGGCCAAAGTAATGGGCATGGAACTGCTTCGCTTTGATATGTCTGAGTATATGGAGCGTCATACTGTTTCACGCTTGATTGGTGCGCCTCCTGGTTATGTAGGTTTTGATCAGGGTGGTTTATTGACGGAGGCCGTGAATAAAAACCCTCATTGTGTTCTGTTGCTGGATGAGATTGAGAAAGCACACCCAGAAGTCTTTAACTTATTATTACAAGTTATGGATCACGGCACATTGACTGATAATAATGGTCGTAAGACGGATTTCCGTAATGTGATTTTGGTTATGACAACTAACGCCGGCGCTGAGACGATTAGTCGTCGTTCGATTGGTTTCTCTCATCAGGACCACACCTCTGATGGCATGGAAGTTATTCGTAAGCAGTTTACGCCTGAATTCCGTAACCGTTTAGATTCGATCATTCAGTTTGCTTCGCTAACGCGGGACAACATTATGTTTGTGGTTGATAAGTTCTTGGTCGAGCTGCAAGCGCAGCTTGATGATAAGAAAGTTCACATGAATATTGATGATGAAACTCGAGATTGGTTTGCTGAAAATGGCTATGATGAGAAAATGGGCGCTCGTCCAATGAATCGTCTCATTCAAGAGAAGCTTAAGAAGCCGCTGGCTGAAAAGATCTTGTTTGGTGATCTAGAAGGCGGTGGTGAGGTTGATGTGTGCTTGAACGATGCTAAGGATGGTATTGAGTTGCACTTGGTTGAAGAGGTCGTCGCTTAGGCGATCTATTCTTGTCCCGGTAAATCGCAGGCAAAAAAAGGGCCGGTTAGCAATGCTAACCGGCCTTTTTGTTTCTTAACGTGCGCGGTAAGTAATACGGCCTTTACTAAGGTCGTAAGGTGTTAACTCCACCTTTACTTTATCGCCGGTCAAAATGCGAATATAATTTTTACGCATTTTTCCAGAAATGTGTGCTGTTACAACGTGGTCGTTTTCCAACTTAACACGGAACATCGTATTCGGAAGGGTGTCTATAACCTCTCCGTCCATTTCAATGTGATCACCTTTTGCCATTCTTCACCTGTTGACATTGTCTAATGCGGCGAATTCTGCCTTAAAAGTTACCAATAAGCAAAGACTTATATTCATTTAACTTCATTAGTGATTAATTTTCGCCACTTTTCACCATCAAATACCTCTAACGGTTGGTAATTGGCTTTATAATTCATTTTGCTCGAATCTTTGATCCAATAACCTAGGTAAGTGAAGGGCAGGTTCATCTGTTGACCCTGACTCACGAGTGCAAGAACAATGAATCGTCCAAGTGAACGACGGGGCTGCTCAGGATCAAAGTAGCTGTAGAT
Organism: Oleispira sp.; assembly: GCA_051276935.1. Lineage (GTDB taxonomy): Bacteria > Pseudomonadota > Gammaproteobacteria > Pseudomonadales > Oceanobacteraceae > Oleispira. Next base: position 6,918 of record JBNMPQ010000032.1, read on the forward strand.
GGCCGATAAGCCGTCGTAGAAGATATCGACTACGCAGCAGCCGATCAGTGTGTTTTCATTGTCACGCAATTCAAGAAACTTATGCGTATCGTGGCCTTCAATTAAGAATCCCTGATATTGCTCTCTGCTGGCCGGAAACATTTCACCCTCTTGATGACGTTGAGCAATGTATTGTTCATATAAGAGATAGTGCTCTTCTGTAAATTCAGGCTCGGCCCATTGCAAGCGAATATCTTGATTGCGCTTGATGGCTTTTTTTTGATTTTTACTGGCGAGAAATTCTGCGTTGATTATTCGTGAAGAATGACAGGCGTTACACTCTGCGCACTGAGGCCTGTAAACGAGCTTTCCACTGCGTCGAAAACCCTGCAAGTGCAGCATATTCAGCTGATCTTTGCTGGGCTTGCTGTCAGGATCGATAAAGACGCTGTTGCTTTTTAGATCGGGAAGGTAGCCACAGTCACTGTCTTCAATATGACGATAAAACATTAACGATGAATCACTCATGGCGCATTTCTGTATTGTCCGTTAAAAAAGTAGGGTAGTTAATTACCAATGGCTGGTCGACCGCATTGTGCAATAACGATTCAAATTCGGGTCGGTCAATTTCACTGGCGCCAAACTGTGCCATGTGATCACTGTGCATCTGACAATCAATCATGACGATGCCTGAGGCAAATAAGAATTGAGCGAAGTATGCAAAGACCAATTTTGAGGCGTTATTCTCTCGACTGAACATGGACTCACCAAAAAACACTTTGTTAATGTGCAAACCATATAAGCCACCAATAAGATCTCCTGCATGACTCCAGCACTCCACTGAATGACTGATGCCGTTGTCATTGAGACGTATGTAGGCCTGTTCCATTTCTTCTGTTATCCAGGTGCCATCTTCTTCGTCACGCGGCTGTGCGCACTGATAAATCACTTCTGAAAAAGCGAGGTCGCAGCTTATTTTGAAGTCGCTTTTTTTTATGAGCTTGCGGACGGTTCGACCTAGGTGAAAGTTTTCGGCTTTTAGCACCATTCTTGGCGCGGGGCTCCACCAAAGTATGGGACTCTCATCATCATACCAAGGGAATATGCCACGACGATAAGCCGCCACCAGCCACTCGGGTGTCAGCAAACCTCCTGCCGCCAACAGGCCATTAGGCTCAAGTTGGGCGGTCTTTGTGTCGGGGAAGTGTGGCGCTAAATCTTCTTGTAACCAATCAATCATGGGGCTCTATTTGTTTTGAAGCCTCGCATAAGGCTATATTGTAGGAAAATGCGTGATAGACTGTGTCAATCTATTGTTATGATTAAGGATACCTGCTTTGGCAGCAGAAAAACTAGAAAAAAAGGAACGCAATTTCAAACAGGACTTGGCACTTTTATCCCTTACAGCCCTCTGTTTGTATCTTCTTTTATCATTAGTCACTTATTCCCCCCTCGATGATGGCTGGTCTACCGCAAGTGCGAGTAACCGTTTCCATAATGCCGGTGGTCCTGTGGGCGCTTATCTTGCCGATGGTTTACTGCACGCTCTGGGCTATCTTGCTTATATCATTCCGTTACTGGCGGCAGGAAAAGTGGTTCAAATATTTCGAACGCATCAGCCTCAGGCTTCTGGCGCGGTCTGGTTATTGCGTTTGCTCGGCTTCTTTTTATTAGTATTCTCTCTTGCGGCGCTTATTGAACTCAGTATATTCAGTGCTTCAGAGCTGCCGGCAGGATCGGGCGGCATGATTGGGCAAAGTATTGCGGGTATTACGGTGGCGTTGTTCAGCACCGTCGGCGGATCTATTTTACTGACGCTTATGCTTTGCATTGGCTCCATGTTGTTTTGGGAGTTTTCTTGGCTAGTGGTATTCGATCAGGTTGGCCGCTTTATCTTAAATATGTCAAAGAAACTTTCTCTTTCATGTCAGCGTTCAATCGCGGCAATGAAATCCAGCATGAGTGATAAAAAAGAGAAGAAAGCGGAAGTGCTAGCAGCAAAGCAGCGTATCGAGCCTAATTCAATCACCAAGACTGAGTCTGAGGTGCATGCGCCTATTCAAACAGCCGCGCGCGAACCTAAAGTTCGTAACCGCTCTGAACCTGTAAAAACACAGCCTTTAAACCCAGGTGTTATTGCCGCAGAGGCGAAAGCAAACGCAGTGATCTCTAGCCCGATTAAAGAAGTAAAAATTGAGCCGTTAGAAAAGCGTGAATCCAAACCCAGTGAGAGAGCGGTGCGAGACCTTCAGGGGAAACTGTTCTCAGAAGAGAACCCTCTGCCGTCTATTGCTTTACTTGACCCTGCGGATGACGATCAGCAAGTGGGTTATTCGAAAGCCCGCCTAGAAGAACTCTCTATTTTGTTAGAGCAGAAGCTGGCCGATTTTGGTATCAAAGCTGAGGTCATGGCAGTTGCGCCGGGCCCTGTTATTACCCGTTTTGAAATTCAGCCTGCGCCGGGTACTAAGGCCAGTAAAGTATCGGGGATTGCTCAAGATTTAGCGCGTTCAATGGCAATGAACAGTGTGCGTGTGGTTGAGGTTATTCCGGGTAAATCGGTGATGGGAATCGAGATTCCGAACGAGCATCGCGCGATGGTGCGATTGTCGTCAGTATTATCGTCTGAAGATTTCGATAAATCAAAATCACCGCTCACCATTGCTTTGGGCCATGATATCGCTGGCAATCCGGTTGTGACTGACTTGGCTAAAATGCCGCATTTATTGGTTGCAGGTACTACAGGTTCTGGTAAGTCTGTGGGCGTGAATGCGATGATTATTAGTTTATTGTATAAATCGACGCCTGACGAAGTGCGCTTGATTATGGTTGATCCTAAGATGCTTGAACTGTCGGTTTACGAAGGTATTCCGCATCTTTTAACGCCGGTTATTACCGATATGAAAGAAGCCGCCAACGGTTTGCGCTGGTGCGTTGAAGAGATGGAGCGACGTTATCAGCTAATGGCGGCGATGGGTGTGCGTAATGTTGCGGGTCATAACGCTAAGGTAAAAGCCGCGATTGATGAAGGCAAGCCGATTCCTGATCCTCTTTGGCGCATTGATCAGAGTTTTGATACGACGCCTCCGACATTGACGCCTTTGCCTTATGTTGTGGTGATTGTTGATGAGTTCGCCGACATGATGATGACCGTGGGTAAAAAAGTTGAAGAGCTGATTGCTCGTATTGCACAAAAAGCGCGAGCCGCGGGTATTCACTTAATCCTAGCCACTCAAAGACCTTCGGTTGATGTGATTACAGGCTTGATTAAAGCCAACGTGCCCACGCGAATTGCTTTCCAAGTATCGTCAAAGATCGATTCTCGAACTATTTTGGATCAAGGTGGCGCCGAGCAGTTATTAGGCCATGGGGATATGTTGTTTCAACCTGCGGGCACCAGCATTCCCATTCGTGTTCACGGCGCGTTTGTTGATGATGATGAAGTGCATCGCGTTGTGGCTGAGTGGAAAACAAAGGGCGAGCCTAATTATATCGAGGAGATCACTCAGGTTTCTGAGCAGGCAGGATTAACGTTAGAAGGTGGTGATGAAAAAGATGACCTTTATGATCAGGCGGTTGATTTTGTGACCGAGACTCGTAAGGCGTCCATTTCTTCAGTACAGCGCAAATTTAGAATTGGTTATAATCGTGCAGCACGCTTGGTCGAAACAATGGAAGCAAGTGGGGTGGTCTCTTCCCCTGCGCATAATGGCAGTCGTGAAGTTATCGCGCCTCCTCCGATTAATCGTTAATCGCAGCGTTATGGTCCCGTAGAAATTTTATAAAATATTGATTGTCATTTATGTAGTCGGAGAATTTGTGAAACGTACTCTTTTAGCGGGTTTAGGTTTGGTGTGTAGCCTTTCGTTTGCAGGCCAGAGCTTGGCCAGTGACGCGGTTCAAGTGTTTAGTCAGCCAGTTGCAACAACAACGGATGCGGTTAAGAATCTTAAGCAACAGCTGGGCAGAATTGATAGTTTCTCTGCGAATTTTGTACAACTAACGCAAGATGGTTTAGGCAATACCTTGCAAGAGATTAAAGGGTTTATGCAGGTAGCAAAACCTGGCAAGTTGCGTTGGAAAACAGAAGGCATTTATGAGCAGCTGGTTGTTTCTGATGGCCAGTCTCTGTGGATATATGATGAGGATTTAGAGCAGGTCAGTATTAAAGATATGAATAATCGCTTGTCTGAAACCCCTGCATTATTATTGAGCGGCAATGTGAGCGCTATTGGTGATGATTTTATTATCACCCAAGTCCCCAGTGATCACTCGATTATGTTTATTCTGCAACCTAAAGACAGCAGCCAGTTGTTTGATTCTTTGGAGTTGGATTTTAATAAGTTGGATCCGCAACAGCCATTAACTCAAATGATTATTCGTGATGCCTCGGGGCAGGTGACCGATATCAGCTTCACCAATGTTGTTAATAATCCGACGCTGAGTGACGATATTTTCAGCTTTGACATTCCTGCCGGTATTGATGTTATTGATGGCCGCCAAGGTAGATATTAGTCGATGGCAGGTAATGATTTATTTTCTCAGCAAGATGCCGATCAGGCACAATCTTATGCTCCTTTAGCCGCGCGTCTTCGCCCGACCTCCTTGGATGATTACTTTGGTCAATCACACCTTTTAGGGCCTTCGGGTCCTTTGCGATTGATGCTGGATCAAAAAAGCCTGCACTCAATGATTCTTTGGGGCCCTCCAGGTGTTGGAAAAACAACGTTAGCGCGTTTGCTTGCGCAGAGTGAAGCGTGTGACTTTTTAAGTCTTAGTGCGGTTATGGCGGGGATTAAAGAAATCCGCGAAGTGGTGGCAAAGGCTAAGCAGAATCAGGCCCATCAACGCCGAACCGTTCTTTTTGTCGATGAAGTACACCGTTTTAATAAGAGCCAGCAAGATGCCTTTTTACCTTATGTAGAAGATGGCACGTTTATTTTTATCGGTGCAACCACTGAAAACCCCTCTTTTGAATTGAATAACGCTTTATTGTCCCGCGCTCGAGTGTATGTTTTAAAGTCCATGCCGAGCGATGTGCTTGTGACGGTGCTTGAACGAGCGTTGGTAAGTGAGCTGGGTTTTTCAGGTCAATTTACCGTTGAAGCGGGTGTATTGTCAGCTTTGGCGAAGGCGGCGGATGGCGATGCCCGCACGGCATTGAATCTGCTAGAAATTGCTAGCCAGCTCAGTAATAATAAAATAATCACTTTGGATGTGGTGGCGACCAGTTTGCAGAACAGCTTTCGCCGATTTGATAAAGGTGGTGATGCCTTTTACGACCAGATTTCAGCATTGCATAAATCGGTTCGTGGCTCAGATCCTCAAGGCGCTTTGTATTGGTTTGCTCGCATGATCGATGGGGGCTGTGATCCTCTCTATATCGCCCGTCGCGTTGTTCGAATGGCGAGCGAAGAAATTGGTAACGCTGACCCTAGAGCTTTAACGATTAGTTTAAATGCTTGGGATGTTCAGCAACGCTTAGGGTCGCCCGAAGGTGAGTTGGCGATTGCTCAGGCGGTTAGCTATTTGGCATGTGCTGCTAAAAGTAATGCCGTGTACATGGCGTATAAAAAATTATTGGCCAGTGTGCAGCAACAGCCTTCTTATGAAGTACCCATGCATTTACGCAATGCGCCGACAGCGCTAATGGCTGAAATGGGGCATGGTGAAGAATACCGATACGCCCATGATGAAGAGCATGCATTTGCTGCGGGCGAGTGTTATTTACCGGAAGAAATTAAAGACAGTTATTTTTATCAGCCGGTTGAACGTGGCTTAGAGTTAAAAATAACCGAAAAATTAAAGTATTTGGACTCTCTCAATAAAGCCTCTTTAAGGCAGCGATATTCTGAGGAAGAACCTTTTTTAAACACAGGTGAATCTCAGCAGGGTGATGATTATTAATATGCTTATGTGGGTTGGTCTAGGCGGTGCACTGGGGGCTATGGCTCGATTCAGTTTAGCAACCGCGATATTTAAATGGGCCGGCAAGGACTATCCTTATGGCACACTGAGTGTGAACCTGATAGGCTCCTTCGCTATTGGTATGGCCTATATATGGATCGTAGAAAGTGAGCTGGGGGGAGACGCCCATCGTCATTTAATAATGGTTGGGTTTTTAGGTGCGTTTACGACCTTTTCAACCTTTTCATTAGAGAGCTTAACCTTACTGCAGCAGGGTAGAACAACGGCATTTTTGACTTACATTGCCCTGAGTTTAATTGGCTGCATGCTGGCAACGGCACTGGGTATGATATTAACAAAACAATTGGTTTAAAAATCACATGCTCGACATTAGAACTATCCGCGACAACCTAGATGATGTGGCGGCACGCCTTAAAGTAAAAGGCTTCGATCTTGATATTGAAAAATTTCAGCAGCTTGATAAAGCACGCAGTGCGGCACTGACTTCAGCACAACAGTTGCAAGCTGAAAAAAAGAAAGCGTCAAAACAAATTGGACAGTTAATTGGTCAGGGCATGACGCCAGATGAAGCCAAAGCACAGGTTATGGGGTCATTAAATGACAATATCGCTGCTGAAGAGCAGCGAGCTAAAACAGCGGAAGCGGATGTAAAAGAATTTTTATTGTCGATCCCAAACATTCCACAATCGGATGTTCCAGCGGGCAGCGACGAAGACGACAATGTTGAAGTAATGACTTGGGGCACGCCGAAAGATTTTACTTTTGAGCCTAAAGATCACGTCGATCTAGGCGAAGCCAATGGCGGCCTAGATTTTGAAGCTGGCACAAAGCTTACCGGCTCTCGCTTTGTGGTTATGAAAGGCCAGATGGCTCGTTTACATCGAGCACTCGCTCAATTCATGCTGAATACGCATGTTGATGAGCACGAGTATGATGAAGTTTATACGCCTTATTTGGTGAATAAAGAGTCTTTGTTTGGTACGGGGCAGCTGCCTAAGTTTTCTGAAGATCTCTTTAAAATTGAAGGCGAGCAGGAGTTTTATTTAATTCCTACCGCTGAAGTTCCCGTGACCAATATTGCTCGTGACAGTATTTTGAACGGTGATTTGCCACAACGATTTGCGTGCCACACCCCTTGTTTCCGTAGCGAAGCAGGGAGTTATGGTCGTGATACGCGCGGCATGATTCGTCAGCATCAGTTTGATAAAGTGGAGCTTGTTCAGTTCGTTCATTCGTCAAAGTCTGACGCGGCACTGGAAGAATTAACGGGTCATGCTGAAGTTATATTACAGAAGCTTGATTTGCCTTATCGTAAAGTTATTCTTTGTGGCGGGGATCTTGGGTTCTCAGCGGCAAAAACGTTCGATCTAGAAGTATGGCTACCGGGCCAGCAGAAGTTCCGTGAGATATCTTCGTGCAGTAACTTTGAATCTTACCAAGCGCGTCGCATGCAGGCACGCTGGAGAAACCCTGAAACGGGTAAGCCTGAATTGGTTCATACCGTTAATGGTTCTGGTTTGGCTGTCGGTCGTACTATGGTGGCTGTATTGGAAAATTATCAGCAAGAAGATGGTTCTATCATTGTGCCTGAGGTTTTACGACCTTACATGGGTGGTATTACCGTGATTGGCGATTCAGAATCTAAGGCTAAGTAAAATTTAATATGAAATGGTTACCTCTGCTTCACCGTTCAAGCGATGTTAAATTCATTATCTTTGGCGGTGGGCAAGTCGCTCAGCGCAAAGTCCAGACGTTAATCAAGTTCACTAAAGCCATTACCGTGGTTTCACCTGAGCTTGATTCTCGCCTACAAAGTCTGGCGGATAATAATTGTATTCTGCATATTAATTCGCTGGCTATGCAAGAACATGTGCTAGCAGGCCATACGATTGTTGCGGCAACCGATAATGCTGAGGTTAATCAACAGATTGCGGATTGGGCGAGAGCACTTTCTTGTCCGGTTAGTATTGCTGATGACCCGGAACACAGTGATTTTATTTTTCCTGCGATTATTGACCGTAACCCCGTAATGATTGCAATATCGTCTGCGTCAGAATCGCCTGCGTTAACGCGCTATTTACGGAATCAGCTCGATGCGGCGTTATCATCAAGAATTCCTCAGCTCGCCCAATTTACGTCTAATTTACGTCGAAGTATTCGCAGTCGTTTTGACGACAGTAAAAAACGCCAACAACTCTGGCGTCGTTTGATGTCTAGCGCTATGCCAAACTTGGTATTGGCCGGGAAAGACACGCAAGCCCAAGATATTTGTAACGATATCTTAGACGGCAATGCCCATTGCGGGGAAGTGTTTCTGGTCGGCGC
>JBNMPQ010000033.1:0-15104 GCA_051276935.1 Oleispira sp.
ATTACTGGGTTTTTAAGCCCCGTGATTTTGGCGACGCAACCTTCTGGAGACAGATTGCCCTTGAGAATCGCCAAATGGCCTTGTTTATACATAGGGTTCGTTATGGGGCGAATGACATCTTGGTCAGTACGTGGCACGTCAGGAACATCTTTCAGTACCTCGGCCATGGTTTGACCCGTAATCGTTAAGCAGTCTCCATGCAGCAGGCCCGCTGCTAATAATGTTTTCATGACCTGTGGAATGCCACCGGCTTGGTGCAGGTCGACGGCCAAATATTGTCCACTAGGCTTGAGATTGCACAATACTGGGGTCTTCTGGCGCATCCGTTCAAAGTCGTCAATCGTCCATTCCACACCCGCGGTATGAGCGATGGCTAGAAAGTGCAAAACGGCATTAGTTGATCCACCAGTCGCCATGATGACCGCTACCGCATTTTCAATGGCTTTTTTGGTTACCAAGTCGCGTGGCTTAATGTTCTGTCGGATTGCTTCAATTAATACGGTGGCTGACTCTTTGGCAGAATCGACTTTTTCTGTATGAGGGTTAGCCATGGTTGATGAATAAGGCAGTGATAAACCCAGCGCTTCAAATGCACTGGACATGGTGTTTGCGGTGTACATGCCGCCGCAACTACCAGTTCCTGGAACGGCGCGACGCTCAATTTGCAGTAAGTCTTCGTCGTTCATACGGCCAGCTGCATGTTCGCCCACTGCTTCAAACACATCAACAATATTCAGCTGTTTGCCCTTGTAGTTGCCGGGTAATACGGTGCCGCCATATACATAGATAGAAGGCACATTGGCTCTTAGCATACCCATCAAACCGCCGGGCATGTTTTTATCACAACCGCCAATGACTAGGACACCATCCATCCACTGGCCTTGCACGCAGGTCTCAATGCAATCAGAGATTACTTCGCGACTGATCAAAGAGTACTTCATACCCTCTGTGCCCATGGCCATGCCATCGGAAATGGTTGGGGTACCAAATACTTGAGAGTTACCACCGGCTTCTTCAATGCCGATTATTGCAGCGTCAGCTAGTTTTTGCAGGCCACTGTTACAGGGCGTGATTGTACTGTGTCCATTGGCGACGCCTACCATGGGTTTTTTGAAATCTTCCGCTTTGTAACCCATCGCGTAATACAATGATCGGTTGGGCGCGCGTGATGGGCCTTCGGTGATGTTTTTGCTGCGACGATTGATTTGGTCGCCTTTATTAGTGTCTTGTGTCATTGTGATTCTCGTCGGTATTAGGCGTTAATAGTCATAAATTATGCATTAGAGAATTGAGTGACTCCAATATATTTACATTTCCTAACAACATATAGAACGTAAGGTTCTCTGGTTGTTCATAAATACATAATGGGTGGGCGGATACTCAGTCTTAAGTCATGCTTTATTAAGAACGTTCGTTTTATTTATGTAAATGTTTTGTCAAATTAATTCAGGTAGGCTAGATTAGCCGTGGTGAAATATTTAAACACAACATCCATTTAAATAACGAGTAAGGCACAAATGAACCTGGAGATTCAGGCGGCTTTAGAAGTTGCCGATGAGACTGATGCATTTTTACAAATCACGGATGTGATTTTTAATAAAAAAGCTGACATTGGGTATGCCGACTTAAGTCCGGCTGAAAAATCTGTTTATTGCATTGATAGTTTGTCAAGAGAGATGGAAAACGGTGGCTTTGGTCAGCTTTTTCATCATGACAGCGGTGCACTAATTCAAGATATGCTGAAAGCGCTGGAAGATATTCGGGCTAAAAATACTTATCGTATAGTGCGAAAAATTGTTGATTACTTCCCCGACAGTGATGTACCAAGTGATGAAGATGAACGCATGAAAGTCTTTGATTCACTTGCCGCTGAAAAAGTGGATGAAATCGCTGAATGTGATGATCACTTTCATGATGTGGGTGAAAACCTCATAGAATTAACACTTAATTTTGTAGCAAAAAATGTGAACGGATTTCGTTAGTTCTAACCAGTTAAGTGTCTGTTCGCTCAATGATTTGACTGACTAAAAAATAGACCAAAGTCCTTGCAATTGAATCGTTTGATCAATACAAAGGCACGTATTCCGACAGACCCATAAAAATTAAAAAAAGGTATCCACATGTTACGTATTTTGGCGAGTTTCATTCTTGGTATGGCGTTCATGCCTCTTACGCAGGCGAAAGTAATTAATGATACCGAAATTGCCGATAGTATTCAGGTCGCAGAGCAAACACTGTCGCTAAATGGTGCTGGTATTCGCAGTAAGTTTTTCTTGAATGTGTATGTGGGTGCTTTATATCTTAATGAGAAAAGTAGCGATGCTGAGGCAGTAATCGCGGCTGACGAAGCCATGACTATTCGTTTATACATTACATCGTCTTTAATCGATGGCGAAAAGATGAGTGAAGCAACTTTGGATGGTTTTGTTAAGTCCACTGGTGGTAACCTTGGTCCAATTCAAAAAGAAGTTGAATCGTTAATCGGTGCATTTCGTGATGCCGTTGAAGATAATGATGTATTCGATCTACAGTATGTCCCTAGTCAAGGTGTTAGCGTCATTCGAAATGGTAAAATAAAGGTCGTTGTTGCGGGCTTAGAGTTCAAAAAAGCGTTGTTTGGTATTTGGTTATCGGATGACCCAGTACAAGATGATTTAAAAGACGGTATGTTAGGCGACGATTAATAATTTCGTAGAGTTACAAAAAAACCGCTTTTGCGGTTTTTTTTTGGCTTTTAATTAAGAAAATCTCATGAAATAGTTAAAGCACTGGATTGAATGGCCGTTATAAACTATAGCGAAAATTAATCCGGTGACTGTTATGAACTTCAATCCCAATCTTATTACTGTTCAGCCTAATGCTTATCAAAGTACCACTGAGAAGCCGGGTGTTCGTTCTGAAGGAAAAGCCTCTGACGTTTTAAGTGACAACGTAAAGCGAGGTATGGCTCAGACAACGGGAACTTCATCTTCTGGCTTGCAGCTTGGTGATAAAAAGGATGCGCAGGCCGTCGCATCCACCATGCTCGATTTTGTGCAGCGTGGTCTGGATCAGTTAAGATCTCGTGGCGCTGACGATAGCCGCATTGAACAACGCCTAGAAGCGGCTAAAGAAGGCATTGCCAAAGGCTATGAACAGGCAGAGCAGCAATTAAAGGACATGGGGTTACTCAACGACGAACTTAAGGCTGAAATTGATCAAGGTCGTGATCTAATCAATCTAGGGTTAGATCAAATAACAAGCGGCCAGTATGACAAGAATAGCCAAAATACCGCGGTGAACACCGGTATGCTAATGCCTTCGTCTAGCCGTTATAGCAGCCTGGCGAGTCAACAGAATTCAATGTCTCTGGAGTTGATGACTAAAGACGGTGATAGAATTTCACTTAGCTTTAAACAGTCTGCCCAATCATCTTCATTCAGTGAGCAGCAAGGCAGCTCGTTTATGACAGCGGCTGGATTTGAGCAGGGCACTGAGTGGCAAATGGATGTAATAGGGGATCTAGATGAGGGTGAGCAGGCTGCTTTGAGCAGTCTTCTTCAGGGTGTTGAAAAACTCAGTCATACTTTTTTCTCTGGCGATCTTGGTGGAGCACTGGAGCAAGCAATGCAGCTTGGGTTTGATGGTAATGAACTGGCATCAATGAGTTTGAATCTTCGTCAAGAATCATTCAGTTCTGTTAGTCGTGCTTATAACTCGGTGCAGCCTAAGTTGCCGACCCCTGACTTAGAAAATCTATCGTCTTCTTTATTGGGCTATAACGATGATTATTTAAGTGCACTTGATCAAGCTAAGTCATTTGCAGACCCTGAGGCGTTATTGAATGCTCTGGTTGATCAGATGTTTCCAGACGATAACTTAAAAGATATTTTCCAAGCTTATAATCAAGGGTTGAACAATGCGGTTAACAATCGTGCTGAGATGATGTCTAACTTATTGGTATAATTACTTTATACTAGTGTTTTATTAATAAACGCTGAGAGTAATTGTTTTGGCTATTCTATTATTGTCTACTCAAGCTTGCCATTTGTGTGAGCTTGCACAAAGTGTTTTACAACAAGTATTTAGTCAGCAAGACATACTTGCGTTGTCTGAGAAAACTGACCTAAAAATTTACCTGCAAGATATTATTGATCAACCTATATGGCTTGACCAATATGCTGAAAAAATCCCCGTATTATTAGACGAATCCTCTTCTTTAACATTAGAATGGCCTTTTGATACTTCAGAGGTGGCTAAATGGTTAGAAAAAGTCGCTGCCAATGCTGGCTCCCTGTCGGCATAAGTTCTAGTATTACTTTATGTTTTATCAAACCCTTTTTATTAGACGTATTAACAGGAATATTTATGTCGCGAATTCTCAACATTATAACTCACCTTTTTAAGGTTAAGACTCACCTTAGAGCACTTATGTCGGTTCTATTGTTATCGCTGCTGGTGGGGTGTGCTTCCACACCACAATCATCAACAGGGCAAGCGGTTTATTATGCGTTGCAAACAGACGTTCAACTACGGTTATGGGTTGAGCACTGCCAAGGTATGAGTGGCAAAGCAAAGCAGATAGCTTGGCAGGCAAAGACCAATTGGTGGCGTCGCAATGGTGCTTTTGTTGAAGGTGCTGATTTCGGTTTAACACGAGAAATTATGTTGGTATCAGGTGAGCGTGATGTAACCGGTGCTAATCTTGCACTGGGTATCACGACTCAAGTCGTTGAAGATGCAGAAGCTGAAATGAAGCTGCTGTTAGAAGGCAGTGGCAATCAAGAAAAACTGTGTGTAAACATGCTTTCTAAGTTTAATGATGGTGACTATGATTTACGTGATAATAATCAGTTTTATCCAACATTAGTTGATCTCCAGCGTCGTGCTCAGCGAGATGGCAAAGACTTAGAAGAGAAAAGTGCTGCCTTAAAGGTGGATAAGCAACGTAAATTTGGTCGTTCTTTATACGTGGTCGAAAAGTTAGCAAAGCGCTCAGGTTGTCCAGGCGCGAATGTTAAAGTTATTAAAGCCGATTGGCCTCATGAAGTTTATGATGTGCAATGCCCCGACAATAGCTACATTCTAGTGCGCTGTGAGTGGGGCAACTGCTTGTTAAGCGAATAGTGTTAACGGCCTCGTTAGCGGGTGCCATTGTTGTCTGTACATCTAATGTGCAGGCATCGGCTAACAAGCCGCTGATATTCGTTGATTTTAGTACTTTATTGATTGAATGCCAAAAGCAGCTTGTTTCACTGCCTTAAATCGTTGAAAATCCAATCATACCCTCCTATTTTCTTGTAAAAGATCGAGTTTAATTTTGCTTAGCTATCGTCACTCTTATCATGCGGGTAATTTCGCAGATGTGTTAAAGCACATTGTATTGGTTGAATGCCTGGAGCATTTCAATAAGAAAGATGCACCGTTTGATTATATTGATACGCACTCCGGGGCAGGTTTATATGACTTGCGTTCAGCCAATGCAAATAAGACGGCTGAATACAAAGAAGGTATTGCCAAGCTCAAACGTATCGACTTTACAGAGTTAGACGCTTATTTTAATGTGATTGATGAGCTAAATCGTCAGCAGGGCATTGATCTTAAAAAGAAAGCGCTCACTTTTTATCCTGGTTCACCGGCTATTGCACATCATTATGTGACACACCCCGATCGCGAAAAAGATAAAGCGTGGTTATTTGAACTGCATTCTAGTGATTTTCGTATTTTGTCGGAATCGATGGCAACAGACTCTAAGGCGATCGCGCGTAAAATTCGCATTAAGCAAGATGATGGCTTAAAAGGTTTATTAAGTCTTGTGCCTCCTGTTAGCCGACGCGCATTGGTATTAATCGATCCATCTTATGAAATGAAGAACGATTACAGCGATGTTATCGAAGCGGTCATGAAAGCACATAAAAAATTCAACTCAGGTACTTATGCGATTTGGTATCCGGTGGTTGATCGTAAGCGTATTGATTTTATGTTGCGAAAATTGAAGCAGTCGGGTATTAAAAATATTCATCAATATGAGCTTGGGTTAGGCGAAGATACTCTAGAGTCGGGTATGACGTCGGCGGGTATGATTGTTATCAATCCGCCTTGGACGTTAAAAGCCAAGCTAGACAAGATATTACCTAAGTTGGTCAAGGAACTTGATCGTGGAGACGGCAAAGCCTTTAGCGTCTGTCAGGTCTTAGTGGCTGAATAGACTGTTCACCGAACAGTCTGGTTTACTTTACGGATTCGTATTGAAATAAACGGATATGCATAAGCTGATAAACAAAACTCCTGATAAAAACTGCCAAGGAAGGCTCGGGTTAGAGTGCAGTAACGCGGTATTGTAGGTTTTTTTATATTTTGGATTGGGATGTTCAATCTCATAGAGCAGTTCTGAAACGTCGCCATGACGATTACTGGGCTCAAATCTGAGCGCCTTTTTAATCGTACCATCTAACCATACTGGCACCAACGGATTCAGTTCATAGCTTGCGGTATAGCGCGTTTTCAAATAGGCATTTTTACTTCGACACTCTTCTAGTTTTCCCGCAAATGGCAGCTTATTTGTCAGCATCTCAAATAGAATAACCGCAATCGAGAAAAGATCACTTTGCTGTAAACTTTGCCCTTTTAAGACGGCTTCTGGTGCGGCATAAGTGGCGGTTCCAAGAATGCCATCGCGCTCCAATGGCGTTGCAATTTCTGCAATTGCTTTGACATGGCAAGAACCAAAATCGATGATTTTAGCCTCACCGTATTTATCCAGCATTATATTACCGGGTTTAAGGTCTTGATGAATCGTTTCACGGCGATGAAACGCCCTTAATCCTTTTAAAACCTGCTGAATGATAACAATAACATTTTGTACTGGTGGGTTAGGGTTCTCTTTAATCCACTGCTCTAGCGTAATACCATCAATGTATTCGGTTAAATAATATAAATAATTCTTGGGTCGATTAAAGCCTGCAATTTTTAGTACGTGCGGATTGTTAATTCGGTGGCCAATCCAGCTTTCAAGAATAAAGCGCTCGATGTACGCGGCGTCGTCGTTGTAATTTACTGATGGGGTTTTCATGCAAAATTCTTCTCCCGTTTCAGTGTCTGTGACTTTGTAAAGTTGGCTCCGGTTACTAGCGTGAAGTTCTTTCTCTATTCGTAATCCATCAATCGACATACCTATGGCAAGATTGGGAGGGAAAGGAAGGTCAGTGAGTTTTTGGTGAACGTCGTTCAAATTTTGATCTGGCAGTGTATCAATGCGGATAATCTGACAGCTAAGGTTGTCGTTGCTTTTTTGCTGCAGCGCTAGGTCAATAAGTTGTTGGCAGTTTTCTTCGAAGTTGTGAGTCTTTAAATCTTTTAAGGGTTTAAGAAAAGTTTTTAACTGTTGGCTGGAAATAAAATCATGGATTCCGTCAGTGGATAAAAAGAAAATATCCCCTGGTTCAATGTCTGTACTGCGATAATCTACATCCAGTTTTACATCTAATCCCATTGCGCGCGCGAGGTAGCTTTGAGTCGCGCTAATAGCGGTAGTGTGGTCTCGAGTTAACTGTTCTAAGTCACCTTCTCGTAAGCGATAAACCCGACTGTCACCCACATGAAAGATGTGGGCGGTATTCGATTTAAATATAACGCAACTTAACGTACTGATGTAGCCTTTTTGAGCATCTGTATAGCGTTGGCCTTGGCTGTATAACCAACGATTAAGTGCGGTAAGTACCTTTGTCGTACTTTGTTTTACACTCCAGGTGTCGGGTGTCGAGTAATAGTCGCTTAGAAAATTGCGAACGCATGTTTCGCTCGCTTCTTTGCCCGCCTCAGCAGCGCTAACTCCATCTGCAATAATGGCAACTGATCCCTTGTGGCTTTGAATAATGCCTTCAGGAATACGAATGCCAATCGCGTCTTCATTTTGTTTTTTAGCGCCCTGAAATGAAGTTTGTCCAAGAGTAAATTGCTGCTCAGATTGCAGGTGCCAGTGTTCTGATTGAGCTGAGGAATGCATTTAATGACTTCTGTTTAGTGAATGCTGAATTTTATAGAGAGGTAATAGTGTGCCATAAAAAAGATAAATAAAGAGGCATGATTGAACTAAATGTCCAGTTGTTTGACAAAGTGGAGGTTGTAACGATTTTGTAAAAAAACGGTTACAGTTTATTGTAGCGAGCTATATTTAATAGGTCATAAAAACACAAACGGAGTTTTGTAATGAAAAATACTAATACGATCATGAGTGGTGCTATTGCCGGTGCATTGGCGTTAGGTTTATCTGCGGTTAGTTCTGGAGCATTAGCGGCTAAGCCGGGCTTTGAGAAGTGTCAGGGTATTGTGAAGGCTGGGATGAATGATTGTGGAACCGGTAAGCACGGCTGTGCAGGACAAGCTGCAACAGACTCTCTAGCTGACGAGTGGATTTATGTGCCAGAAGGCACGTGCAGTAAAATCGTAGGCGGAAGTTTAAAAGGCGTTAATAAATAGGCGTCTATCAATAAGCCCTTATGAATAGGGCTTTAATAGTGTCTCTGCTGAAAGACCGATGGGGAAACGTATGGGTGTATTCTTCAACGGAGATAAATAAACCTAAACGCTAATGATAAAGAAGGCTGATGGACGATATGTTTATACACCCTGATATTGAAGGTGCAGGCCTTGGCTTACGCTCAAATCATTATCAAGAAATATTTGAGACTCAGCCTGATGTACCCTGGTTTGAACTGTTAAGTGATAATTATATGGCGGCGGGTGGATTGCCAATTCAGCGTGCAGAGCAAATCCGTAAAGATTATCCTATAACACTTCACGGTGTTGGGATGTCTTTAGGCAGCGCCGATCCACTTAATATGGAATATCTAAAGCGGTTAAAACATTTATCAGAGCGTTTACAGCCAACTTTTGTATCTGACCATATTGCTTGGGTCTCAGTGGCGGGGCAATACACCCATGACTTACTGCCATTGCCGTATACCCAAAATATGTTAAAGCACTTGAATGACCGCATTCAATACGTACAAAACTATTTAGGCCGCACTATCTTAATCGAAAACCCTTCTTCTTATTTAACTTTCACAACAAGTGACATGTCTGAAGCAGATTTTATTAAGCAGCTGTGTGTCTCTTCTGGTTGTGAGTTATTGCTGGATGTTAATAATGTCTATGTCAGTGCGCAAAACCACGGCTTTGATGCTGCAAAATACCTTGCAGCGCTGCCTATCGATAAAGTAAAAGAAATTCATTTGGCGGGTTATGAGGAAATGCCAGGCTATCTATTTGATACCCATGGTTATTCAGTCCGAGAACCTGTATGGGAGCTTTACAGGGCAGCTCTTAAACGTTTTGGTAACGTGCCCACACTCATTGAATGGGATACCGATGTTCCTGAGCTCTCTACGCTTTTAAACGAAGCTAAAAAAGCAGAGCAGCTAATGCGAGCGTTACTATGAATACTGATCTGAGCATTAATTTGAGCGCAGCTGAAGTAGAAGCTATTAAAACGTGGCAAGAAGATTTTTATAAAGGAATTTTTAATCCAACTCATGAGCATATTCAGCAAGCTTGCAAGGATATTGACGTAACTGAAGCGTTATCCGTCGAAGATCGCTTAGGTGTTTATCGCAATAGCATTTTAGGGGGAATCAGTTCAGGCCTTATGGGTATTTACCCAGTATGTACGCGTTTGGTAGGGGACACTTTTTTTACACACATGGTTGCAGGTTATCTTAGACAATATCCATCAGAATCTGCTGATATGGGAGATTACGGTGAGTTTTTAGCAGACTATTTAGAGGCTTTTTTGGTTAAAATTAATCAACATAATGCACTTAAATATTTACCCGATGTTGCGAGACTCGAATGGTTGTGGCATCAGGCATTCAACGCAGCAGAGCTTCCTATCGAGCTCTCAACGGCGCCATCGAATGGCTTGAGGTATGATGAAGCTCTGATCCCTTTATCAGAGCTCGCCAATATCCCTATTGAGCAACAAGGCAGGATAGTTTTTAAACTTCAGCCCTCTTTGGGTTTACTCTCATCAATTTATCCTATTAATGATATATGGCAGGCCAATCAAGTAGAGAGCGACCAAATCGAGGGATATCAGGAAGAAAACGGTAAAAGAGAAAGCGATGATAGTAATAATATTGAACTAAAAGAAGAGTATCGAGAATTTGCTATTTGGCGCAGCCGAGACTTCGCGATGCGGATTGAGACACTATCGGTAGCCGGTGGATTAGCATTTATGAAAGATATACAGCAAGGGCATTCTTTTGCTGTCATTGCCGCAAAAAAATACTCTAGCTCAGTCGAAGTCTTATTACCGCATCTTCTTCAGTCCGGTTTATTCATTGGCTTCATACTCGCTTAGCCAAGGCGACTCATTTAAAAGAAGTTCGATCGTTGAAGGGTTTTACCTTGCCATCTTTGGACATACCGTTGGCCATTGCGATGCGTTGATTCTTACGCCCTAATAAGCGGGCTTGTACCCAACGCTCCCATAGCAATGTCGCCCAAGTATCCTTCTTCCATGTTTTTTTAAACAAATACTTGGTCGCGGCGATGGCATCGGGTGATTTACTGGCAATTTCATGGGCTAGGGTTTCTGCATCTGCGAGGGGATTTTCGCTTACCTTGCTGATTAAACCGTATTCGGCCCCTTCAATACCTGAGAAGAAACGACCTGTCATGGTCAGCTCTTGTGCAATATCGACACGGGTTAAGCGTGATAGGGTGACCATGCCACTCATGTCGGGTATCAAGCCCCATTTCATTTCTAAAATAGACATCTTGCTATCAGGTGTTGCGATTCGGTAATCGGTTGCTAGTATAATCTGCATGCCGCCACCAAAGCAGTTGCCATGAATTGCAGAGATGACTGGAATGGGCAGGTCACGCCAGATATGGGCGATTTCTTGAGCAATGTTCATTTTGGACCAAGGCATTTTCAAAAATACTTTAGGCACCATCATAGGGTCTTTGCTTAACGCTCCAAAATCCAAACCTGCGCAAAATGAAGGGCCGTTTCCCTTCATAATGACCGCGCGAACAGTACGATTTTTACGAATACTTTTTGCTGCAGCGATCATTTCCTTGAACATACCCATGTCTAAACCGTTGTGTTTTTCAGGACGGTTTAAGCTGACGTAAGCAATTTTGTTTTTTATTTCGAGCAGTACACGAGCTTCTGACATGATGAGACTTCTATTAAGAGATTATATTCAAAAAAAATTTGATGCTATCGTCCGAACATACTTCCATACCCGAGCATTCCTTGCCAGATTAAATCGTGTCATTGTTTAAAAAAGAATAAGAAAAGTAAGCTTGGGTTGCCTAATTGTTAGTTTTGGTGAGTGGTAAGGCCTTTAAAAGCACGAATAAAATGTGAGCTTTTTTCCTCATCGCCGAGTGCCGATATAACAGCGACAGAGGCGA
Source organism: Oleispira sp. (assembly GCA_051276935.1). Taxonomy (GTDB): domain Bacteria; phylum Pseudomonadota; class Gammaproteobacteria; order Pseudomonadales; family Oceanobacteraceae; genus Oleispira. The sequence goes on from JBNMPQ010000033.1 coordinate 11,404, forward strand.
TACCTGTTGCTAATACGTGATTTATATTGTCTAGGCTAATGCCACCGATACAGGTTGTTGGGTAAAGACTGCCATAACAGTTTTGCCATATCCTTAGCTTATTTAATCCCAGTGGTGAGTGGGCCACAGTTTTTGAGTTGGGGGTGAAGACTGGGCCAAAAGCTAAATAGCTTGGTTTCAGACTATGAGCATAAGCCAATTCAGTTTCAGTGTGACAGCTGATGCCTAGGCGTAGCCCTTTCTTTTGTAAGCGCTTAAGATCGTCTTGCTGAATCAGTTCCAGATCTTCTTGCCCTAGATGAATACCGTAAGCGTTAAATTCGAGTGCGAGTTGCCAGTCATCATTAATGTAGAGCGGGGTATTCGATAGTTGGCAGCGTAGTATAGCCTGTCTTAGGTTTTCCTTTTTGTCAGAGTTGTAGGAGGTTGTGTTATGGGTTGTTGGTTTATCACGCCACTGAAGCGTATCAATTCCTTGAGTTATTAAACGTTCTAAATCGATTAAATTATCCACAATGGCGTACAAACCTAAAGGTTCCGCCTTTAGAAATTTTTGAGTAAAATTTGGATGTTCGAAATGCTCCACAGACTTTATTAGACAAGAGAGGTCAGTAGGATTATTTTCTAGCGGTGCCTGCCAGACGGGTCCTGCACCTTGCCCTTGTGGCGCTGCGAGTCTGAGACTTTGTTGAATAAAACGATTGGCCAGCACAAGACTGTCGCTGAGAGAGCATTCCTGAGCAACAAAGCTAGCGATAGCCGATGCGAGTGAGCAGCCGGTCCCATGATTATTGGGTTGATTTTGCTTTGCATGAGAAAGCCAGAACGATTGGTTTTTATTAACAAAGTAATCTCTGCAAAAAGAGTGGCTATTAATGTTAGCTTCATCAAAGGAATGCCCCCCCTTTATCAACACATTATTTACCCCTCTATCAAGCAGCTGTTTAGCGGCGAGTTGAATGTCGGCAAATGAATTTATCTTAATTTGGGTCAGCATTTCTGCTTCTTGAAGATTGGGAGTAATTAGATCGACTTGCTTAAGCAATGGGTCAATTTCGCCACGATCAAAAGCGTCTAAAAAACGTGCTCCCGTAGAGGCTTTTAACACAGGATCCCACACACAAAATAATTTATTTTTTAGGCGCAGCTCTTGAACGTGTCTGGCTAACCAGCGCAGGGTGCTCGGTTCAGGAAGCAGACCAATTTTAATTGCCTGAGGCAGTAAGTCTTTTTCTAAGGCTTGCCACTGAGCCGCCAAATCCACGGCGGATAGGGGGTGGACTTTATCGACTGACAGACTGTTTTGCGCCGTAATTGCAGTGATAACAGTGCACCCATGACATCCTAGGCTATGGATAGTATTTAGGTCCGCTTGTATGCCTGCGCCACCGCCTGAATCCGATGCTGCGATGCTCCATACGATCGGACGGCTCGTTTGATTTTTAATTATGTTTGTTGCCAAAATGGAGTCCCTAGTGTTGGAGTTGATGGGCTTGCGGTTTGACGACTTTCCATTAGGCCTGCAAGATAAGCTTGGCGTCCACCTTTTACTGCTTGAGCAAAGGCTTGTGCCATGAGCATGGGGTTGTGCGCTTTAGCAATTGCCGTATTGAGTAAGATACCATCAAACCCCATCTCCATAGCTTCCATGGCTTGAGAAGGTTTGCCTATACCGGCATCTATGATGAGGCTGGTGGTTGGGAAACGGTCTCTAATAGCTCTTAAATTATAAGGATTCATCAGACCTTTACCCGTACCGATGGGTGATCCCCAAGGCATTAATACCTCACAGCCAACTTCCAGTAATCGTTGACAAAATACTAGGTCATCTGTGCAGTAAGGCAATACTTTAAAGCCATCTTTGATAAGCGTTGCAGCGGCCTTAACGGTCTCATAAGGATCGGGTTGCAGGTTATAGTCATCACCGATCACTTCTAGTTTGATAAAGTTAGTATTGAAAATTTCTCGGCTCATATGCGCGAGAGTCATAGCTTCTTGTGCACTATGACAACCTGCAGTATTGGGTAACAAGGCGCAGCCACTTTGTTTAATATGCTCCCAGATGGCTTGTCCTTGTTTATTACTGGGGTCTTGACGGCGCAATGACAGTGTTACCATTTCACTGCCGGATGCTTGGACAGCTTGGGCCATTACCTCGGGGGAAGGGTAAAGCGCTGTCCCGACCAAGAGCCTTGAGTTGAATGTTTGGTCATAAAGTCTTAGGCAATCTTTATTATGTGTTGGCATGGTTAACCTCCTGCCATGGGGGACAGAAGCTCGATGGTATCACCGCTATTTAAAGATGTACTGCCGTATTGATTACGAGGAACGAAGGTTTGGTTTAGAGCGATGACATAACACTTCATGTAGCTATTCCTATCGTTTTTTATGTCACTTTTTATGACGTCAATCTGTTCACTACTTTCAATGAAGGCTTCAGTACAAACATCTGGGTTGGAGCCTGTGATCATAGTAGACCAAGCATAAAGTGCTTGGTTAAGAGAGCATGGAGAAGTAAATGTCATTTTTTTACCATTAATGATTATCGCAATCGTTGTCATAAAAAAGCCTGCTGAATCGCTTGTTCAATGATCGCTGGGCCAATAAGGTAACCATGGCGATACAGTCCATTGATTCGAATGATCGGTTTATGGTGTATTGATTGAAATCTATCGATACGCGGTAAATTATTTATGTAGGCGGGTCGAAGGTTTGTCTCTTGGCTAATGATACGGGATTCTGCAAACGCAGGGCTTACTGCATAGAGTGCAGACATCAACTCCATAGAGGAGCGTAAGCTGATTTTTGAACGATCTTCACTTTCTATTTCCGTCGCGCCAATCACATATTGATGATTGGGTTTTGGAACAATATAAAGTTTATAGCGGGGATGCATTAAACGAATCGGTCGTTTAAGGGTTATCTCTTTGCACTCAATGCGTATTACCTCTCCTCGAACTCCGCGAAAGCCTGTTGCTTTTAAACCTTTGCCTCGGCAGTCAAAGATGATGTCGTAATTTTTTAAGGCTTCGTCATTAGGTTCTACAACACAGTTTTCAGTGAAGTTCACGCCCAATTTTTTCGCCTGCGTAACCAGTTCCTCCAGTACTTCGTTATGATCAATGTGCGCTTCATCTGGCAGGTATAAGCCTGTCTGGAAGTGCTGGCTAATGGCTGACTCTAATTTTTCTAACGGCTGGCGTTCATTTAATACTTGTAACGCAGCTTTAGTGTCGACATTAGTCGGTGTATTAGAGGCACTCTGTTCATCAAGTTTGAACTCTAAATCACGCTTAAACTGATGCAGTTCAGAGATGTCATTAGGGTGGGCTAATACCAGGCTGCCTTCGTGATGAAAGTGCTGAGGTATGCCCAGTTCTTTCAGCCACTGAGGCCATAGTGTGAGGGAGTGTATTCCTAACGTGTATATATCCAACTCGCTAGACACCAGTTCACTTAACGGTGAGATCATGGCTGCCGCCGTAAAAGCGGCGGCTCTTTCACTGCTTGCTGGAGGTGTGAGCATGCCTTTTTCAAAGACAGATATTTCATTGATTGCAAGGCGATTGCTAGCACTACTTATAGTTATACCGTTATCTGTTTCTGTATTCTTTATTTCATTACCATTACTAACGGGTAATGAGTCCCGCGAAATATAGTGATAAAAGGGGTGGGTATCAGCCATAACGCCTGTATCAAAT
>JBNMPQ010000034.1:0-14913 GCA_051276935.1 Oleispira sp.
GACAGTTAACTCTGCCGGGGATTTTTTTTGTTACAATAAGTTCTGTTTGCTAAGCAAGCAAGAGCTCAAAAAAATATATAATGTACGCAACCTATTTGCTAAGTGAATGCAGCTTTACTCTCTATAAATAGAGAGATTAATAGCACTAAGACAATCACAACGCATCCCAGTTTGTTTGACGACAATAGCACTGTGGAACCACCTGAACCCATCCCGAACTCAGAAGTGAAACGCAGTCGCGCCGATGGTAGTGTGGGGTTTCCCCATGTGAGAGTAGGTCATCGTCAAGCTTTTATTCTAAAATCCTCAACAGTTCACTCTGTTGGGGATTTTTTTTGCCTGTAATAAAGTACTTTTTGTACGTTTTCAATCATTCAAGGTGCCTTAAATCATTCTAAATTCTTTATTTTCAGTCTCAATTTAGCCGTTATAGTCACCTTTAGACTTTCAATTCCTTAATTTAAGTCGATTAAGCTCAATAAAATGCAGAAGATCTTACGCATTAAAGAGCGTTTAAGTGCTGTTTAACCATAGAAATGGTGAATTCTGTGAGCGGATATGTGCATTTAATGAAAGTAATTATGTCAATAAATAAGGTGTCTAAAAGTATTGATGTCATTATTCATGGTGTTCGTAGCCGTTTATTTACTACTTTTAGTAAATAGGCGCGCTATTCCAAAGATAGACATTCTTCATTATCATCCTTGCTCACGTTAATATGAAAATTTATTATGCACCACCTCAAGTCATATACTTATTGTGCACGCACCGCTAATAATAAAAGGGATCTTTAAGGTCTCGATGGGATTCTAGAACATGAAAAAAGCAAACAAAGTATCCAATCCAGTCGCTTCATTGGCGAATCCTTTCAATAAGCAAAAAGAAGTTGAATTCAGTATTCCTGGTCAAGCGTCTTATGAACCGGGCCTATATGAAGAGAGTCTTAAGAAAGGCTATAAGCTGATTCAACGTCCACAAAAAGCCGCAGGTATTAATGCCATTACGCGTCAGCACGCTAAAAAGCGTATGACGATCTGGGAACGTATTTCAGTATTAACAGATGAAAGTCCAACGGTTCTATTCCAAAATTGGGGTAAAAATCTTGATGGCGCTTCTTTAGTGACGGCCATAGTGAAGATAAATGGTCGCGATGTTGCGTTATATGGACATGACTTTACCGTGCGTGCAGGATCTATGGATGCCACTAACGGTAAAAAGCTAGCACGTTTGTTCGAGCTGGCGGGTAAACGTAAAATTCCTTTAGTGGGCCTTAACGACAGCGCTGGGGCTTATGTACCTGCAGGCGTGGGTGGTCTTGATGGCTATGCTGAAGCCTTTACTGCCTTACGTAAAATTAGTGGTGTTGTCCCTTCTATTATGTGCATGTTTGGTTTCAATGCTGGCGGTGGCTCATACTTGCCGCGTCAGGGCAGTTTTATGATTCAACCCAATAATACTTTTTTTGGATTAACGGGCCCTGGAGTTGTCAAGTCTGTATTAGGCGAGGACGTAACCCCTGATGAGCTAGGCGGCCCCAGTGTTCATAGTCAAAGTGGCGTTACCGATTTCGTTGTTAAAGACGAAGTAAGTGCACTTAAAAAAGTTAAACGTCTACTTAATTACATTCCAAATAATAATAGTGAATTTGCTCCTTATCAAGAAACGTCCGATCCGGTTGATCGCAGAACTTGGGATATAGACATTCTTTTAAAGAAAGCTTTCAACAGTCCAAGTGGTTTTAATACACCTCTTGATGTCACCATTATGATTCAACAGTTGTGTGACCATGGTGATTTTATGGAAATTCAACCAGATCGAGCGAGGAATACGATTACAGCGCTGGGTCGTATGGGCGGAAACGTCATCGGTTTTGTCGCCAATAACTCTGCCGTTTCGTCCGGTCAGATTGATATTGCGGCCGCGTACAAAAATGCACGCTTTATTCGTTTCTGCAACCTATACAACATTCCAGTAATTTTCATGGAAGATACAACGGGTTTTTTACCGGGTAAAGATCAAGAGGCACAAGGTATCGTGCAGGCTGGCCGAGCTATGTTGGATGCGATTATTGATTTACGCACACCGCGTTTCTTATTAATTATTCGTAATGCTTTTGGTGGTGCATACGCGTCTTATAACAATTATCCGACAGGTGCTGATTTTGTTATTGCCTTACCTTCAACCCGTGCAGCGGTTATGGGCCCAGCAGGGATTGAATTTGTTTACAAAAACGAATTACGCGTTATACGTGCTGCTGTGAAAAATAATGAGGAGAGTGCATCTTGGGAAAAAGAGCAGGAAGCTTTATTGGTTAAGCGCTACGAAGAAGAGTTAATGAATCCAAATGAAGCACTTAGTTTAGGCTCCATCTCTCAAATTGTAATGCCAAGTGATCTGCGTAACGTCTTGTGTGAAAACATGAGTTTTCACTTACGCCACTACACACCCGAGCCATTAAATGCAGTTCAGCGTGAGTTCCACTAGATCTAAGCTAATTAATACCGTGAATGCTTAAATAACATTAGATATTAGACATTAGAATTGAAGCAAAATATTTGCTGACAGGATTAGAATATGAGCAATGATTATTATTTGAACAACCCATTGATCCATAGAGACCGTCGTTTAACGAATGCGACGAACGAATGGGCACAAAGTTTTGATTGCACAGAGATGCGCCCCTTAATTATCTGTCGGGGTCCTATTCGTAAAGAGGCTATGGATGTTTTTGAAGAAATGGGAATAGCGCATTATGGCATTTTACTCTCTGAGAAAGATTCAATTGTTTATCAAAGTGCGCTTGCGCCTGAACTACGTCAGTTAACTGACCCGAATCGTGTTCACCGTGTTCCAGATTATACGGGCGCGGACAAAGAAGAGCGTAATGTCCGTATCCAGCAAATTATTAGCATTGCCAAAGAAAATGGCTATAACTCTATATTTACTGGTTATGGTTTCATGGCTGAAGATGAAACCATGGTGGCCGCTATGGAAGAAGCAGGTCTTAACTTTATAGGTCCTTGTTCCAAAACAGTACACGATGCAGGGCTTAAAGATGAAGCTAAGCGCACCGCATTAAAAGTGGGTGTGAGTGTTACTCCGGGTATCGATAATGCGACCTCTCTTATTATTGTTAAAAAATATACGGATGAAAAATCCCTATTGGCCTTAGTCGATAACAAAGGCCTTGCTCTTGATAAAGAGGCTTTTGATAATGCAGAAACACTGATTGAAAAAGCAGGCGTTGTATTAAATGCGGGTTATAAAAAAGGGATAGACCTTTATACGATTGAAGAATTACAAGAAACGATTCGTGAGCAAGTGATTGTGATGAGTCGAGATTATCCTGAAAATCGTATTCGTCTTAAATGTATCGGCGGGGGTGGCGGTAAAGGTCAACGTATCTTACCCAACCCCAATACATTAAAGGGTGATGTAGAAGCTCAAATTTCACAAGTAGCGGAGCAATCACCTTCTTTAGTATTAGAAATTTTAAACGAAGTTAAAGCGACAGGTCTTGGTGATAATAAAAATATACTGATCGAATTGAACATCGAAACAACTCGTCACCAAGAAATACAGGTGATAGGGAACGGTGTATGGAGTTTGGCACTTGGGGGTCGTGATTGTTCATTACAAATGCACGAACAGAAGTTGTTAGAAGTCTCTGTTACCACAGAAGAGCTTGAAACAGCATTAACTGAAGCCGTGAAAGCTGGTCGTGATGTTGAAGCAAGCGTTTTAAAGCAGGATTTAAAAACCTTGCATGCAATGGAGCAAGAATCGGAAACTTTTGGCGAAGCGGTGGGTCTTGATAGTGTTTCGACTTTCGAGTGCATTGTTGATCGTGATAAGCATTTCTTCATGGAAATGAATACCCGCATTCAGGTAGAGCATCGCGTAACAGAGTTATGTTATGCACTAAAATTTATCAATCCAGACAATGATAAAGAGCTCTTTATTGTCGAGTCTTTGGTCGAAGCAATGGTATTGTTGGCCGCTCATGGAACACGTCTACCTAAGCCAGAGAGAATTAAACGTAATAATGCTGCCGTTGAAGCTCGCTTAAACGCCACTAACGCAGCATTAGCTCCTCATGCAGGCGGAGTCATTGAACATTGGTCTGATGCTCGTGAAGGTGAAATACGAGACGACCAAGGCATCAGCCTACACAACCCTGATACAGATGTGTTCATGAAATATCACTTAGCAGGGGCATACGATAGTAACATTGCATTGCTATTAACAGTGGGTAAAAATCGTTTAGATAGCTATCAGAACCTTGCCGAAGTACTGCGTAAAACGGAACTGACGGGTAAAGATTTAGCGACCAACCTTGAATTTCATTACGGCTTGGTCAATTGGTTTTTAGGTAACAATATTAATGCCCGTCCAACAACACGTTTCATCGTGCCTTATTTAACGGCAGTGGGTTTATTGAAGCAAAAGGCGAATAACCTTGATTTGAACTTTGCTTACCAGCAAGTCTGCAAAAAAGCGCTAGCCACTGTTAAAAACGAAGAAGGTAGATCAGCATTATTAGAAGTATTAGCACGTAAGCAGCTTTTAATAACGCGTCCACTTGAACTCTTAATGTCAGAGCCTCATATTTTAGCGGGTTGGTTAAGTTTAAATCAGAAGCATTTCCAGTTGAATGCTCAAAATGAAATCACATGGCTTGAAAATCCTGTTAAGGTCTTATTTGAGGCATATCACTTTCTCAATATGAACTTTAATACCAGCAAACCTGCGGCCAGTATGATCTGGGACCACGACCACGAAGTATTGACGCACGCATTGGATTTTTATACCGAATTAGAGAATGTTTTAGGTACCTCAAATTACAATGAACAGTGCAAAATATTAGCGAAGAAAAAATCCCCTGTAGATTCTGTTGATAATGCACAATGGATCGATATTCAGTCTGCGCACTTGGGCTATCAAGCGGGAAATGAAATATTATCCCTGTTACCGTTTATTGGTATCAATACACAATTCTTCGATTTAAAAGTCAATGAAGATTTAAGTGTTCATATTCCTGAATCATTATTCGATGAAGACTTGCAAGTAAAAATGGCTAAAGTGCTGGTACCCCCATTAGTGGCTAAAAGTGATGAAATATTAGCGCCGACAGGCGGAATGTTTTATTCATGTGAAGCACCGGGTATGCCACCTCTGGTTGAATTAGGTTCACACTTTGAAGCGGGCCAGCCGTTGTATATCATTGAAGTGATGAAGATGTTCAACAAAGTGAACGCTCCTTTTTCGGGTACTGTGGATAAAATATTAGTCGAAGATGACGGCTCTATTATTAGTAAAGGCCAAGTTTTGTTTAAGATAACACCCGATGAAAAAGCCGTTATTGAATTACCCGAAATGGTAAAAGCTAGAATTGAAACTCAGACCTGTGAGTTTTTAGATTCAATTACTTTTTCAACGATTTCTACTTCTAGATAGGAAAGTCGCATTATGATAGTTGCATTAGATCACATCGCAATCGCAGTTCCCGATTTAGAGAAATCGATTAAGCGTTTTATGGAAGACTTCGGTCTTTCTTTTAAAGGCCAAGAAGACGTTCCTGCGGCTAAAACCAGTACGGCTTTTTTCCCGTTAGCAGACACCAGTATTGAGCTTGTTCATCCATTAAACGGTGAAGGCCCGATTCAAGGGTATTTGGATAAAAGGGGAGGTGGACTACATCACCTGTGTTTCCGAAGCGATGACATCGAAGCGGATGTCGAACGGTTAAAAGCAAAGGGTTATCAGTTTTTATCAGAAGCGCCGACTCTAGGTGCTCATAACTGCATGGTCATTTTTATTCACCCTAAGTCTTGCGATGGTGTTCTTATCGAACTTAACCAACCTCAATCTGCAGAGGGCCAGCACTAATGACTGATAACAAAGCGGCTGAAGAAAATACTCATGAAGAAAAAAAATACACCTTAGCCGAGTGGCAAGCCCTCGCAACAAAACAAATGAAGGGCTTAACGCCAGAAGAAATGGAGTGGCATACCCCAGAGGGTGTGCCGATTAAGGTACTTTATACACAAGAAGATGTGAAAGGCCTTAAATTCGCCAATACTATGCCAGGTCTTGCGCCTTATTTGCGTGGGCCGCAAGCGACTATGTATGCGGGTCGCCCTTGGACGATTCGCCAGTATGCAGGTTTCTCTACTGCGGAAGAATCGAATGCCTTTTATCGAAAAAACCTAGCAGCCGGTGCACAAGGTGTGTCAGTTGCCTTTGACTTAGCAACTCACCGGGGTTATGACTCTGATCATCCGCGCGTAACAGGGGATGTTGGTAAAGCGGGCGTTGCCATTGATTCAGTCGAAGACATGAAAATCTTATTTAATGAAATTCCATTAGATAAAGTATCCGTGTCCATGACGATGAACGGTGCTGTATTACCGATTTTAGCAAACTATATTGTTGCTGCTGAAGAGCAAGGTGTTAGCCAAGATAAACTATCCGGTACGATTCAAAATGATATTTTAAAAGAATTCATGGTGCGTAATACTTATATTTACCCACCGGGGCCGTCGATGAGAATTATTGGCGATATCATCGCTTATACTTCTGGCAATATGCCCAAATACAACAGCATCTCAATCTCGGGTTATCACATTCAAGAAGCCGGTGCTGATGCGGCACTTGAGTTAGCGTATACACTAAGCGACGGTCGTGAATATGTACGCACGGCCTTAGCCGCAGGATTAGATGTCGATGCGTTTGCACCGCGTTTATCGTTCTTCTGGGGTATTAGCATGAACTTCTATATGGAGATTGCTAAGTTACGCGCCGGACGCTTATTGTGGAACCGTATTATGGCCGAGTTTAATCCACAAAATCCGAAGTCCTCCATGCTGCGAACACACTCTCAAACGTCAGGTTGGTCACTCACAGAGCAAGACCCATATAATAACGTTGTGAGAACAACCATTGAAGCGATGGCGGCCATTTTTGGTGGAACCCAATCTCTGCATACCAATGCATTAGATGAAGCGGTGGCATTACCAACAGAATTCTCAGCGCGCATTGCTCGTAATACTCAGATCATACTGCAAGAAGAAACAGGCATCACTCAAGTTGTGGATCCTTGGGGCGGTTCTTACATGATGGAAAGCCTGACTCAGCAAATGGCCGATAAAGCGTGGGCATTGATTGAAGAGATCGAAGAAAAAGGCGGTATGGCGAAAGCCATTGAGCAAGGTCTACCCAAGTTGCGTATCGAAGAATCTGCTGCAAGAAAGCAAGCACGCATTGATCGCGGCGAAGATGTCATCGTCGGTGTTAATAAGTACCAGCTTGAAGAAGAAGCTGACTTAGACATTTTAGAAGTTGATAATGTTGCTGTACGAGAATCACAAATTAAACGCTTAACAGAAATTAAAGCGACCCGTGATAATGATGCGGTTAAATCCGCCTTGATGGCAATTACCCAATCAGCAGCAACGGGTGAGGGTAACTTACTGGATTTAAGTGTTAAGGCTGCACGTTTGCGCGCAACGGTGGGGGAAATTTCAGACGCCATGGAAGAAAAATTTGGGCGCTATAAAGCCGAAGCGCGTACTATTTCAGGCGTGTACGGTGCCTCTTACGAAGACGATGCAGATTGGCAAGGAATTAAGACTGACATTGAAAATTTTGAAACTGCGCAAGGTCGTCGACCTCGTATGCTAGTGTGCAAAATGGGTCAAGACGGTCACGATCGTGGTGCTAAGGTTATCGCTACGGCATTTGCCGATGTTGGCTTTGATATTGATTTATCCCCGATGTTTTCGACACCTTCCGAGGTCGCAAAACAAGCGGTTGAAAACGATGTTCACGTCGTTGGTGTTTCTTCGCAAGCCGCGGGTCACAAAACCCTTATACCCGCATTGATTGCCGCCTTAAAAGCTCAGGGCGCCGACGATATTATTGTTGTTGCGGGGGGAGTTATTCCAAAGCAAGATTACGACTATTTATGGGATGCGGGTGTGAAGGGCATTTTTGGACCTGGGACTAAAATACCCGTGAGCGCGCGCTCTGTGTTAGAAGCGATTAAAGATGCACAAAGTCATTAGGACAATCCATGATTGATTTGGAAAAACTTAAAAGCGGTAATCGCCGTGCATTAGCGAAGGCGATTACCCTTGTCGAAAGTAAACTTGATGCACATCGAGTCGAGGCTCAAGAGGTTCTTAACCAGCTGTTACCTCACACGGGTAATAGCATACGCATCGGTATATCCGGTATTCCTGGAGTGGGTAAATCAACGTTTATTGAAGCTTTTGGTCAACACTTAATACAGCAAGGTAAAAAAGTGGCCGTACTGGCGGTTGATCCGAGTTCCCCGTTACGGGGCGGGAGTATTCTTGGGGATAAAACCCGAATGGAATTATTGTCTCGTGAAGAAAATGCGTTTATCCGACCATCCCCTAGTGAAGGGGCTTTAGGGGGAGTTGCACAAAAAACGCGTGAAACCATGTTGTTATGTGAAGCGGCGGGCTACGATGTTATTTTGGTTGAAACCGTTGGTGTAGGCCAATCTGAATACGAAGTCGCGGGTATGGTGGATTTTTTCTTGGTGCTTATGCTTCCCAATGCGGGTGATGAGCTGCAGGGGATTAAACGTGGAATTATGGAGTTGGCCGATGCGTTAGTCATTAATAAAGCAGACGGTGAAAGTTTAAATTTAGCCAATCAAACCCTAGGGCATTATAAAAACGCATTCAAATTAATGAAGCAAAATAGCTTCTGGACTCCCGTTGTAAAGACCTGCTCTGCACTCAATAACGAGCGTATTGAAGACGTTTGGCAAATGGTGAGTGATTATCATAAAGCCGCCAATGAACAGGTTAATGCTGGCATCAGTTCTTTTGTCGAAAAAAGAGCTCGTCAGAACAGTGAGTGGTTAAATACGTTAATTCAAGAAATGTTAGCGCTTAAGTTAAAGCAAAATATTGATGTAAAGAACAAGCTACCTCAGCTGCAGGATGAAGTCTTAAATAATAAAACGACGCCTTATCATGCCGCCCAACAGATCATAGATTTGCTATAACAGGCTTTAGTGATACCCAACCCCGTTCGGAAGAAAACGTTTTGGAAAAAGAAATATTGAAGCAAGAAACTCAAGATAATATCAGTAAAAAATTGAAACATTTTTTTATCGATCACCTTCCCATTACGCAATATATGGGCTTGGAAGTAGAGTCCTATAATGGCGATACGTTAATTCTAACCGCTCCTTTAGAGCCCAATATTAATGACAAGCAAACCGCTTTTGGCGGTAGCTTGTACAATATGGCGGTTATGGCGTGTTGGGGAATGATCTATTTAAAAACCCAAGAGCAAAAAATTCTTTGCAATCAGGTCGTGACAGAAGGCCGTATAAAATACATTGCTCCCGTAGAGGGGCGTATTCGTGCAATTTGTCATGCCCCTAACGCTGACGAGCTTGCAAGCTTCTTTGACTATTTTGAGCGTAAGGGTAAAGCCAGAATTAGCTTAGAATCTGCTATTTATAATGACAGTTGCGTAATGAAAATTGACCCACAAGCAAAACCGTCGGTTAAGTTCAGTGGTCAATATGCCATTTTAAAAATCAAATAGAGGATGTCTCTTTATTATCTTCCTGCAATACATTGGCTTTCTCAGTTAGTTGAGCTTTTGCAGGTCGTAAAAAATCTAGAATTAAACGCCCAATAAAATTAGCATCCGTACCTTGTCGTAATGAACTGATACCCTTGCTATAAGTGGGTTCGCCGATTACTTTAGCGCGAAAATTAAACAGTCGCCCGCTGTACTCTGCACTGAATTCGGGATGTCCTTGAAGGGTTACAATATGTTGACCCATTGTAAAGCCGGCGTAGGGGCAAAAGCGGTCACCCAAAAAATTATTGGCTTCGAGTGGCAAAGCAATAACCTGATCTTTATGGCTATAAATTAAGTCTAAATATTTAGGCAGTGGTTGAGAGAATGGAGAATTTGGAGTTGTTAATAATGAACGTACTCCAACCCCCCAGCCTTTGTCGCTCATCTCGACGATACCGCCTAAAGCCTGAGCAATAATTTGATGACCAAAACAAATACCCAGCATTTTAGTTTTTGCTTGGTTCGCTTCTATAATCCAGTTTGATAAAGAATTGATCCAAGCATGATCTTCATAGGCGGCTGCTTTTGAGCCGGTAATAATATAAGCATCACATTCATCAAAAAAGAGGGGTAAGGCTCCTTGCTGAACCTGATAATAAACAAACTCGATGTCTGAGTTGTCCAGTTGACTAAAATAGTTATCAAACATTAATCCGTACGAACTATACTCTTTAATAAAGTCATCGTACAAAATATCAGTTTCTAATAATCCAATTCGCATTATACAAATTCCTTTTTATTTTTTTCTAATATATCCGTTAATAGAAAAGAATGCTTTTTTAATGGCGCGTTAGTGAGTCATTTACAATGAACTGACTCGCATCTTTCTTTTTCAACGGTTCAATTATACTTTCTAAACCATTAATTTTAATTTCCAGTGCCAAACTCAACAACATACCTAAACGACTCTCTGGCATTCCTTTCTTAGCAAACCATAATAAATACTCTTCAGGAACGTCTATTAATATTCGGCCTTCGTATTTACCAAAAGGCATGTGCTCATTGGCCAGAGCAAGTAAGTCTTTCTTTTCAAACATCGGGTAAATTATCTTTTGTTGGCTGACCTTCCCATAGTATCACTTGCGTAATACTTGTGCTTTACCGATACTAGCGCCTTTTTATCGGGGAGCCCAGAATGGCCATTGCAAAAGATACTGTTGTTCAATTTCACTACACACTTAAAGATGCTGACGGCACTCTTATCGAAGACTCGCATGATGGAGAAGCAATGGCTTATCTACATGGGCATGGCAATATTATTCCTGGCCTTGAAGACGCAATGCTAGGAAAGGACGTTGGCACTGAATTTACTGCGACTGTAGCACCAGAAAAAGCTTACGGCCAGCGGGATGAGACCGCCATGCAACGTGTGCCAATCAAGCACCTTCAAGGCGCTAAAAAATGGAAAAAAGGAATGGTTGCCCACGTCGAGACCGAACAAGGTCAGCGTCAAGTAACGGTTCTTAAAGTTGGAAAATTCATGGTTGATGTTGATGCTAACCATCCATTTGCAGGTAAAGAATTAACGTTCAACGTAAAAGTTGAAGACATTCGTGAAGCAACGGCTGACGAAATTCAGCACGGTCATGCTCATGGAATTGGCGGTCACCAGCACTAAAAGTTGGTAATTGGCAGGGTTTGTCTATACTGAGATTAATACAACTGTATTTAGGAATAGTATGGATCAAGCTCTGCAGTCACCTATTCAGTTATCTATCCCGTCTTTAGAAGACTCTCTACGTTTAGGGCAAAGTCTCCACCTAGAGTTTGAAGGCTTACCGGCATTAAATGGTGGATATCATTTATGGGGGATTTGTCCCACTTTATCGATTATGGCCTCTGCCCCTCAGCTAGAACTGACTGAGCAACTCTTAAATACACCTGTAAAAGCACGATTATTCATTGAACAGTTAGACAGTGCCTGCGCATTTCGCACCACCGTCACTGATTTATGTGCAAGTCCTTCTGCTTATTTACACCTCGCGTTACCCAGCACTATGGTGATGGGGGAGGTGCGAAGAAATCATAGAGCCATCATTAATCTAGAATGTTCACTTCAATACGAGGACTCTAAAAAAGTTACAGCTGAAATAGTTGATGCCAGCATTGGTGGTTGTCGAATTATAACGAAAGCCAATGATTTAAAGGTCGGAGACGCCATTTCAATGAACTTTGAAGTCAATGTCTATGGAATTGCTAAATGCATAGAATTGAGTGCGATGGTGCGTTCACGATCAGAGACACCGTCTGGCTATACTTTAGGAGCTCAATTTTTAGAAATGAGTGATAGTCACAGGATTATATTAAACAGCTATCTGCTTAAAAATTGTTAGAAGGCTTTGTTGTTGACGAGTACCTAGAAGACAGTACTCGGTCGATTTAAGATTGAAATCTTAATCTTACTAAACAAAAAAGCCAACATTCTCTATAAAAGTTCAATTCGAGAATGTTGTTTTAATATGAGTAATTAATTACTCATAAGCACTATTACTCATAAGTGCAAAGATAAGCGGTATCTGTCTTAACTTGAACACCAAAGCTTACGTTCGCCTCTACTTTAAAGCTCTCACCTGCGGAAAATGTCTTCCACTCATCACTACCGGGCAGCTTAATGGTTAAAGCACCCGCAATAACGGTCATTACTTCTTTTTGGTTCGTTCCAAATTCGTATTCGCCAGCCGCCATTACACCGACGGTTGAAGGAAGCTTCTCGCCTTTAAACGCGATGGATTTTACTTTGCCTTCGAAATATTCATTAACATCAAACATATTCGTTCCTTAAAACCTGCTGAATTGCTTTCTTCTTAAAAATTCAGCAGTCAATCTGCTGTTAAGAAGAGGGTTAAATTTTGGCCGCAGAGTATATCACACTCTAACGTGCTGCTAAATGTGTGGATACC
This sequence comes from Oleispira sp., assembly GCA_051276935.1. Classification (GTDB taxonomy): domain Bacteria; phylum Pseudomonadota; class Gammaproteobacteria; order Pseudomonadales; family Oceanobacteraceae; genus Oleispira. Next base: position 12,537 of record JBNMPQ010000034.1, read on the forward strand.
TCATCATCTAAGAGCAAATCATTCGAAAATTATCGCGTTATATGATTTTACATAAGTAGAATCTAACAAAAGAAAAGTGTCAAAACGGCATCTTAGTAAAGAAATAGGTGGAAATACTGACTAATTGGTAACAAGTTGTAGAAAAGGGGCGATATTATCTGAAAAATACGTATAATCCGCCTCTCTCAAATCTGCTGGTTTTTTTGGGCTAGGCAAAATTCAACATCCCGTTGGCTACTTATTGTAAATAATAGCGAACCGATCGTGTAGTGTGATCTGTTGTTAGCGTATTGCTCAGCCCTAATTCCTGCCCTATGTATTATTACAGGATGACGTGATGTCTGACACTCCAGAAACAACAGAAGTAACTACCGAAGTAGCAAAAGAAGTAGTTGAAGATCAAGGTCCAAAATTTACCGACCTAGGCTTACCTGATACTTTATTACGCGTATTGGATGACATGGGTTATAAAAAACCTTCTCCAATTCAAGCAAAAGCGATCCCGCCTTTATTAGAAGGTAAGGACGTTTTAGGTCTAGCGCAAACCGGTACGGGTAAAACAGCTGCTTTCGCACTGCCTATCTTAGCGCGTACTGACCCTGCTAGCCGAACTCCTCAAGTATTGGTTCTTGCCCCTACTCGTGAGCTTGCAATGCAGGTTGCTAAAGCGTGTGAAGACTATGCTAAATATACTCCAGGCTTAAAAGTTGCTGCAGTATACGGTGGCCAAGATTACGGCACACAGATTCGTGCAATCCGTGGTGGCGCTCAATGGATCGTGGGTACGCCTGGTCGTATCATGGATCACTTGAAGAAAGGCTCTTTGTCTTTAACGGACATTAAGGCCGTTATTCTAGACGAAGCTGATGAAATGCTCCGAATGGGCTTCATCGATGACGTAGATTGGATCTTGGGTCACGCACCTAAAGAACGTCAGGTTGCTTTGTTTTCTGCAACAATGCCTAAGCAAATTAAGCACATTGCTTCTACGCACCTGAACAACCCAATCGAAATTAAAATCGAATCATCAACGGCAACGGCTCCTACCATCGAGCAGCGTTACTGGTTTGTGGGTGGTGCACATAAAAATGATGCATTGCTACGTATTACTGAAGTTGAAGATTGCGATGCGACAATGGTTTTCGTTCGTACTAAGCAAGCAACAGAAGAAGTTGCTGACTTCATGAAGTTGAACGGCGTGAAATGTGAAGCTCTAAACGGCGACATTCCACAAGCCCAGCGCGAACGTGTTGTCGACAAGCTTAAGAAAGGCACTCTAGACATGATCGTTGCAACAGACGTTGCAGCACGTGGTCTTGATGTTGAGCGTATCTCTCATGTAATCAACTACGATATTCCTTTTGATGCTGAATCTTACGTTCACCGTATTGGCCGTACTGGCCGTGCTGGACGTTCTGGTAAAGCCATCATGTTCGTACGGGGTCGCGAACGTCGTATGCTTAGCACGATTGAGCGTACTACTCGTCAGCGTATCGAAGAAATGCCATTACCAACGGCTAAAGATGTGAACGCTAAGCGTCGCGAACGTTTCCAAGAGAAAGTTCAAGCGACAATTGGTAACCCACAAGCGGTTATGTTCAAAGAAATGATCAACGAATTGATCACTGATAAAGAATTAGACGTTGTTGAAGTTGCTTCTGCATTAGCGCACCTTGCGCAAAATGGAATTCCTTTATTCTTGAACGAAAATGAACGTTCACGTCCACCTCAGCGTGAGCGTGAAGAGCGTGGCGATCGTAACGAACGTGGTGACCGCCCTCAGCGTGAACGAGCTCCTCGCAAGAGCCCTGGCGACGTGAGCACTAAGGCTATGCCACTTAAAGATAGCCCAGATGTTGATATGGTTCGCTTCCGTATGGAAGTGGGTTACCAAGATGGCGTTAAGCCTGGCAACATCGTTGGCGCAATTGCTAACGAAGCAGACCTTGAAAGTAAGTTCATTGGCCACATCGAAATCTTTGATGATTTCTCTATGGTTGATTTACCTGATGGCATGCCAGAAACGGTTATGTCTAAACTAAAAGCGACTCGCATTTGTGGTCAACCTTTGCACCTACAAGTTGCAGATGGCGCTAAGCCAGTCAATCGTAAAGCGCCATCAGGTCGTCCTGCTGGTGGCAACCGTCGCCCAAGTAATGGCGATCGTCGTCCACAAGGTGGTGACCGTCGCCCACGTCGTGACTCTTAGTCTTTAAGTCTGCGATAAAAAAAGCCCGTATGTTTACGTAAACATACGGGCTTTTTTGTGTCTGTGATAAGCTAAACTCTTTACGAAAAGCATTTTTCAAATAGACAGTAGGCAGACGCAAGCTTCATGAGTGCATTAACCCCAGAGCAGCTATCCATCGTTCACCAT
>JBNMPQ010000035.1:0-14850 GCA_051276935.1 Oleispira sp.
AAGCGACAATGATCGGACGTTTAAGTGGTGTGTTGATTGAAAAACAAGCCCCAGATTTACTGATTGATGTAAACGGTGTGGGTTATGAAGTTCAAGCACCCTTGTCGAGTTTTTTAGACATCGGGCCCGTGGGCAGTAAAATTACTTTGCTGACGCATTTAGTGGTTCGAGAAGATGCGCAATTGTTATACGGTTTTAGCAATAAAATGCAGCGCACTATGTTTCGCACCTTAATTAAAGTGAGTGGTGTAGGTCCAAAACTAGCGTTGGGAATATTGTCCAGTATGGATGCCGATACGTTTGCTCGCTGCATTCAAAACCATGAAGTGACGGCATTAACAAAGTTGCCGGGTGTGGGTAAAAAAACCGCAGAGCGTTTGATTGTAGAAATGCAAGATCGTTTAAAAGAATGGCAAACCCAAGCGCCATTATGGGCTGCGGTAGAGCAGTCGGATGCTTCCAGTCGCAATCACTTATTGTCAGAAGCTGAAGCGGCCTTAATTTCTTTAGGTTATAAACCACAAGAAGCGGCGAAAATGTTAAGCAAAATGCCGGCAGAAATTGATAGTTCGGAAGAAATGATTCGTCGTGCTTTAAAAGGCATTATGTAAATAATAGGAACAACAGTTCATATGATCGAAAGTGATCGTTTTGTAAGTGCAACGCCGATGGATCATGATCTATCGCCTAAGCGTGATGATAGACAAGATAGAGCGATTCGTCCTGATACCTTGGCGGATTATCGAGGTCAGCCAGCAGTCCGTGAGCAAATGGAGATTTTCATTGGTGCTGCCCGCGGGCGCGAAGAAGCGTTGGATCATACGTTGGTCTTTGGCCCACCAGGATTGGGTAAAACCACTCTGGCGAATATTATTGCTCACGAAATGGGAGCAAATATTAAAAGTACTTCAGGCCCAGTATTAGAAAAAGCGGGTGATTTAGCCGCGATGCTGACCAACCTTGAAGAAGGTGATGTACTGTTTATCGATGAAATTCATCGTTTAAACCCCGCCATTGAAGAAATACTGTATCCGGCGATGGAAGATTATCAACTGGATATTATGGTGGGAGAAGGGCCTGCTGCTCGTTCGATTAAGCTAGAGCTACCTGCATTCACTTTAGTGGGTGCGACGACTCGCGCAGGGCTACTAACATCACCATTACGTGACCGCTTCGGTATTGTTCAGCGTTTAGAGTTTTATAATGTCGCCGATTTATCGCACATTGTTTCACGCTCGGCGCGGTTAATGGGATTGGAATCTGAGCCAGAAGGGGCTGAGGAAATAGCTCGTCGTTCGCGGGGAACACCTCGCATAGCGAATAGATTGTTACGTCGAGTCCGCGATTACGCCCAAGTAAAAAGTGACGGTATTATTACTAAGGCATGTGCCGATGCTGCGTTAAATATGCTGAAAGTAGACAGTCAGGGCTTTGATCATATGGACCGTCGGTTACTATTGGCATTGCTTGAAAAATTTGATGGTGGACCTGTTGGGGTCGATAGTTTAGCTGCGGCGATCAGTGAAGAGCGAGATACTATTGAAGATGTGTTGGAACCTTACTTGATTCAGCAAGGTTATATGATGCGCACTCCAAGAGGTCGTACCGCAACAAAATTGGCTTATCGTCATTTTGGTTTGCCAGAACCTACGAATCAAAACGAATAAAGAAAAGAATAAAAACATAAAGCGCTGTTTAACTTTGAAAAACGTTTAACTCGCACATATAATCCATCAATACAGTGTAAGGAAAATTTCATGGAGCAGGTGTCCGTAGAGCAATCCATGTCGATTATTTCGTTAATCATTAATGCCAGTTTTGTCGTGCAATTGGTGATGTTGCTTTTAGTTTTAGCGTCCGTTGCCTCTTGGGTCATTATTGTTCAGCGTTGGCGTTTACTGGCCTCGACTCGCAAACAGTTGGAGGCTTTTGAAACGCGTTTTTGGTCGGGCATCGATTTGAGCCAGCTGTATAAAGAATGTCAGCATAATCCAGAGCCCGTTGGCGTAGAAAATGTCTTCATCAGTGGTTTAAAGGAGTTTGGTAAAATTCGCCAGCAAACACCTGATGAACCCGATACCATAATGGAAAGCACCCAGCGCGCTATGCGCATTACGATCAGTCGTGAGACAGAAGTGCTAGAGCATCACCTATCGTTTTTAGCAACTGTCGGATCAACCAGTCCGTACATCGGTTTGTTTGGAACGGTTTGGGGCATTATGCATTCGTTTCAAGGGTTGGCTATTATGAAACAAGCGACAATTGCGTCAGTAGCTCCAGGTATTTCTGAGGCTTTGGTGGCAACGGCAATGGGGTTGTTAGCGGCCATTCCTGCCGTTATTTTTTACAACCGTTTTACAACAAAAGTAGAGCAGCTAGTGACCGGTATGCAAACATTTGGGGAAGAGTTTTCTTCTATCTTATATCGCCAAACACATCGTATGAAGCAGCCAAAGAAAGGTGAAGAATAATGCCTGGGGTATCGCCACTTGCACTTCCTGGAGGCACGAAACGTAAGCCAATGGCAGAGATCAATGTGGTGCCTTACATTGATGTGATGCTTGTGTTGCTTATTATCTTTATGGTTACTGCGCCTATGTTAAATCAAGGGGTTGATGTCGATCTTCCCAACGTGAACGCAAGCCCGGTAACCGTAGAGCCTGATGAAAATCAGCTGATCGTTTCAGTATCATCGAAAGGATTGTATTACCTTGAACGTGGCAGTGATGATCCTAAAGCGATGGCGCTGGTGGATATTCAGCAATACGTAACAACCTTGCTAAAAAGCCAGCCTAAAACCGATGTTTTGGTACGCGGTGATGAAGCCGTCCCTTATGGTGTTGTGGTCGCATTGATGGGAAGCTTGCAAGCTTCAGGGGCAAGCTCTGTGGGTTTGATCACGGAAGCACCTGACCCACAAACAGGCTTGTAATAATGCGGGGTAATACTGGATTTAAAAAAATACTCGATCCGCAACGCTATGGCTTAGCGATTGTGGTTGCGGTTATCTTGCATGTCGTCGTCATTGCACTTTTTGCAATCGAGTGGCCAAAAGAAAAACGGCAATTGGCTGAGCCGATGCCGAAAAACATTCAGGCTAAGGTCATTCAAATTGAAAGTAAGCAGGTTAAGCAGCGGAAGCTTGATGAGCAAAAACGACTTAAAAATGAGAATTGGAAGAAATACCTAGCCGATAAAAAAACCGCGAACAAAAAAGCGGCACAAGCAAAAGCAGTTAAAGATAAGGCTGTTCGTGATAAAGCCGCTAAAAACAAAGCCGCTAAATTAGCGACTAAAAAGAAAGCGGATAATTTAAAGAAAGCAGCGGTTCTAAAAGAGAAAGAACTGAAAAAGCAGGAAGAAATAGCCGAGCAGCAAGCATTCGAGCAGGCCCAAGAAGAATCATTGTTGGAAGCGCTTGCGGTAGAGCAGCAACAGCGTTCGATTGAAAAGGCCATGGCAGAAGAGCAGCAGGCTCGAAAAAATGTCGCTATTACTAATGAAATTGCCGCTCAAATCGAAGCGAAAATTTCTCAGGTATGGAGTTATCCTCCCAGTGCACGCCCTGATATGGAAGTGGTTGTTCGAATACAGCTTATTCCTACCGGTGAGGTTATTAATGTCTCGATTATTACCAGCAGTGGCAACGAAGCCCTGGATCGTTCAGTGTTAGCCGCTGTCAGTCGTGCGCAGCCGTTGCCAGTGCCAAAAGATATTCGATTATTTGAACAGCAATTTAGAAATTTTATAATGCCTTTTAGGCCTGAGGATGCAGTGTGGTAATGAAGTTAGTTTTTCAAATCGTATTATTAAGCTTATTAGCATTACAAGCTCGTGCTGAGTTGGTTATTGAAATCACTCAGGGGAATCAGCGAGCAATCCCTATGGCGGTAGTACCTTTCAAGTGGAAGGGGCTAGAGGCACTTCCCGAAAACGTCGCGCAGATTGTGTCTAATGACTTGGGTCGAAGCGGTTATTTTAATAGCCTGCCCAAAACTGAAATGCTCAGTTTGCCTAATAATGTAGAAGAAATTTTTTATCGTGATTGGGAGTTATTAAAGCAAGATTATCTTGTTGTTGGCGAAGTTCAGCCGGATACTCGCAACGGTTACATTATTAATTTTAAGTTGATTGATGTGAATACTCGTACCGTTTTGATGAATCAAAAATTGACGGGCGGTGCGTCTGCATTGCGCGACATTGCTCACTTTATGAGTGATCGTATTTTTGCCGCTTTAACGGGCATTCCAGGTGCTTTCTCGACAAAATTAGTCTATGTCACCACCAATCGTGATCGTACTCAGTTTAATTTAAGTTATGCCGATGCGGATGGCGCTCGAGAGCAAAATATATTTTCTTCAAAGCAGCCTATTATTTCACCCGCTTGGTCTAATGATGGTAAAAAAATCGCTTATGCCAGCTTCGAGAATGGTCGCAGCGAGATTTTTATTCAAGAAATAGCGAGTGGCAAGCGTGAGAAGATAGCGTCCTTTAAAGGCTCAAATAGTGCACCGGCTTTTTCCCCCGATGGAACACAGATGGCGATGGTGCTTTCGCGTAACGGGAATCCTGATGTGTATGTCATGGACCTAGCAACTCGAAAACTTGACCAAATTACAACGCATTATGGAATCGATACCGAACCTCAGTGGATGCCTGATGGTAAAAGTCTTATTTTTACTTCCAGTCGAATTGGTAAGCCGCAGATATACAAAGTATCGTTATTGCATCGTAAGCCAAAAAGAATAACCTTCGAGGGAGATTATAATGCTCGTGCTCGAATTACCTCCGATGGTCGAAAAATGGTAATGGTTCATCGAAACGGAGGTGATTTTCATATAGCAACACAGAACATGAAAACTGGCGTTTTACAAATTTTAACATCTGAGACCCAATTGGATGAATCTCCTAGTGTTGCGCCGAATGGAAGTATGGTAGTTTATGCGGCAAGTATAGGTGATCGTAGTATTTTAGCTGCAGTTTCACTGGATGGTGAGGTTAAATTCCGTTTACCATCTAAATATGGTGATGTTCGGGAGCCTGCTTGGTCACCTTTGTTAAAGTAATAAAACGTTTACTTTTTCAAAATGACTCAGCGAAATAATTAAAAACAACGTTAGACTAAAAAAATGGGAAGTGAAATTATGCAAAAGCGTGCATTAGTTAAAGTATTAGGATTGACCTTGGGTGCAGTATTAATGACTGCTTGTGCAAGTAACAGCGATCTTGCAGAAGGCGATGAGTTACAACCACTTGATGCTGCTACAGAAGTAGAAACTAACGGTGTTAAAGCACAACCTGTTGCTGGCGAACAGATGGATGCTGCTGCAAACGAAGCTCAAGCAGCTTTGATGGAAGCAACTGTTTTCTACTTTGATTTTGACAAAACAACAATCAAAGCCGACAGCAAGAACGCTTTAATTGCTCATTCTCAGTATTTAGCCGCTAACTCTTCAGCGCGCGTAGTATTAGAAGGCCATGCAGATGAGCGTGGAACGGTTGAATATAACCTAGCATTGGCTGAGCGTCGTGCCTTATCTGTTAGCCGTTTCCTACAAGCTAATGGTGCAGCATCTTCTCAAATCGAAACTGTAAGCTTCGGTGAAGAGCGTCCAGCACTAATGGGTCATAACGATGATTCTTGGTCTCAAAACCGTCGTGTTGAGATTAAATACCAGAGCCGTTAATTTCTAATGAAATATACAGTCTTACCTCTCGCGCTGATCATCTCTATGTTCAGTGCAGCGGAAGATGGCTGGGTAGCAGTAGGCCAAGCACCTACTGCTAAACCTGCTATTAAGTCCGTTCCCGTGTTGCAACAGTCTAATAGTACTTCTCCTGCATACAGCTCCCCCATTGTTAATAGCACTTATTCTGCTAAACCTTCGTTACAAGTTGAACTTTTGACTATGGTCGAAATGATGCAGCAAGAAATTGCTGAACTGCGCGGTACAGTAGAAGAACAGAATCATAAGATTGAAATATTGCAAAAGCAGCAACAGCAGCGTTATCTCGATCTTGATCGACGTATGGCTGATTTGTTGAGTACGCCTATTACGGCGGTAAAGCCGAATGGCGATGTGCCGTCGAATGTGTTGTCTTCTGATGATTTGTACGCCAGTGCAATGTCTTTTATTAAAAAGAAAGATTTTACTCGAGCGCTCGAACAATTAGACTTATTTGCTAAAACCTATCCAAAGCATGCTTTGGCCGCCAATGCATTTTATTGGTCTGGAGAGGTTCAGTTAGCGGAAGGCAATTTTGCGTTAGCGATTAAGCAGTTTGAAACAGTGGTTGATCAGCACCCTAGCCATAATAAAGCTGCCGACTCACATTATAAGCTAGCGGTCTCTTACGATCGCAGTGGTAATGCTGTGAAGGCAAAAGAGTTATTGAAGCAGGTGATTAAACAGTATCCTGGTATTTCAGATTCGGCTGTACGCCTTGCTGAACGCTATCTTGCTCGACTGCAGGCGACATAGTTGTAGGTAGGTAGTGGCTAAATAGTTGATTTGTTTTTGCAAGTGCTTGTCTTTTATCGTTTATTTAAAAAAAACGCTTGCGCAGGAAAAATAAAACAGTATTATATGCCTCCTCGCTTAAGGGCCGTTAGCTCAGTTGGTAGAGCAGTTGGCTTTTAACCAATTGGTCGTGCGTTCGAGTCGCACACGGCCCACCATTAAGCGGGAATATATTTGAAAAAATATATTATTGTAAGTTACTGAAAACGTTGACATTTATTTTTAACTCAGTATACTTCGAAACATAGAGTTTGGGTAAGGTTAATGACTTACCACCAAATTCAAGAGCCTCGTAAGAGATTCTAAAAGAATTTGGGCCGTTAGCTCAGTTGGTAGAGCAGTTGGCTTTTAACCAATTGGTCGTGCGTTCGAGTCGCACACGGCCCACCATTATATAGAGAAGGGATAAGCGTAGAGCTTATCCCTTTTTTTATGCCTGTAATATTTGCTTTGTCATATCGTTAGCCTTTCACTTGAATATGTTATACTCCGCCACCATATTTTTACTATCTTGATCTCTTTAAGGTCCTTAATTTAGCTTCGCAGGAAAGTTTGCCTTTATGACTAGCTCCGTTGTCAATGAAGAATCACAATTTGTACGTGATCATCTAAACGCTAAAATTGAAGCCATAACCATCGCTGATGAAGAAGAGAAATCTCTTCTAATCGCAGAAATTAAGCAGCTTCTCATACAAGAAGATGCCGTTATGGTCGCTCATTATTATACTGAGCCAGAATTGCAGGCTTTAGCTGAAGAAACCGGTGGTTGTGTCGCTGACTCATTAGAAATGGCTCGGTTTGGTCGTGATCATCCCGCTTCGACTCTCGTCGTGATTGGCGTTAAGTTTATGGGCGAAACGGCAAAAATTTTGAGTCCAGAAAAGCGGGTTATAATGCCGACCTTAGAGGCAACTTGTTCATTGGACTTAGGTTGCCCTATTGATGAGTTCTCTGATTACTGTGACCAGCACCCAGAGCGAACGGTGGTTGTGTATGCCAATACTTCGGCTGCGGTTAAGGCACGCGCTGATTGGGTTGTGACGTCTAGTATTGCTGTGCAAGTGGTTCAGCATCTAACGGATAAGGGTGAGCAAATTATTTGGGCTCCAGATAAGCACCTAGGCAACTATGTCGCGAAAGAAACCGGCGCCGATATGTTGATATGGGATAGCACGTGTATTGTTCATGACGAGTTTAAGGCTAAGGCCTTGATTGACTTAAAGTCTGTGTATCCTGACGCTGCTATCTTGGTACATCCTGAGTCGCCACAGAGTGTTGTAGATCTAGCAGATGAAGTGGGTTCAACCTCACAATTGATTGCAGCCGCTGCAAGCTTACCGAATAAGCAATTGATCGTTGCCACTGATAAAGCCATTTTTTATAAAATGCAGCAGGCTGCTCCCGATAAGTTGTTGATCGAAGCACCCACAGGCGGTAATGGTGCAACCTGTAAAAGTTGTGCGCATTGTCCTTGGATGGCGATGAACGGATTAACAAATTTACGTGACGTACTTAAGCGCGGTGATCAAGAAGTGCTGGTGGATGAGGCGACACGTCTAGAGTCGATTAAATCGCTGAATCGCATGCTATCGTTCTCACCGAATAAATAATCAGTCATATTTAATAATTCAGTGGCATGAAAATCCAGCAGAATCACTCAGGCTTATTAAAAACTGAGTGATTCTTTTGCTTCTGACATCTGGGTTAAGCGTTGCTTTAAACGTTCTTGTTGCTGATAGGTTCCTGTTTTTTCCGCGTAATCAACCGCGAACTGAAGTTGTTTAACCGCTTTGTTTTTTTGACCATTCAGAAAGAAATATTCACTTTTTGCTCGATATGCCAGTAGTAACTCTTTCGATTTGTTAGCGGTTTCTGCGAGTTGATCCCATATTATAGGGTCGGTTCCTCGGCGTTCTGACCAGCGTTGGATATCGGGTAACGCTTCTTTTGCTTGTCCATTCTTGGTCATTAGTTCCGCGAGGCCTATCGCAATAGGGTAGCTGTCAGGGCGCAATTGATAAGCGCCTTGTAAATAGGTAATCGCTTTGTCCGTTTGTTCAAGTTGATCGAGTACTTTTGACATTAGGATGGCGACGGCTGGCTGATCTTGGTTATCTTTAGAAATAGACAATAAAGAGTCGCGTGCTGACTGATAGCTTCGAGCTAAAAACTGAACCCAGGCTTTGCTATAGCGGTAACTGTCTTTTTCTTTCTCGTGAGTGGTGGCTTTTAAGGCTTTGTCAAAATAAGCATATTGATCGGCGGCAGGGATTAGGTAGCGTATTTTTGCTCGCTGCTGCATGATCAAAAAATTGAAGCTGCGCGTTCTTTTTTTAACAGGAAATGCTTGAGCTCGGTTAGCCGCATCTGATATGCGAGTATCGGTGATAGGGTGGGTCAGTAAAAATTCGGGTGGGCGTTGGCTGTAGCGATTGGCGGCCAGCATGTGTTGAAACATTGAAGACATGGCACTAGGATCTAAACCAGAGCTAACGAGTGTTTTCATACCAGTTCGATCAGCTTCTCGCTCCCAGTCGCGGCTGTATGCGAGTTGGTTTTGTATCGAGGCAGCCTGACTGCTAACTAAACCAGCAAAGCCTGCGTCGGCATTATTAGAGGCGATTAATAGGATGCTGGCGAGCAGTGTGGCGATTGCTACTGGTGCTTGGCGTTCAGAGTTTTCGATCTGACGAGCAAAGTGACGCTGACTCAGGTGGGCAAGTTCATGCGCAAGAATAGAAGAAACTTCATCTTCGTCATCGGCATGTAAAAAGATGCCTAGGTTAATGCCGATAATGCCACCTGGGACGGCGAAGGCATTGAGCTCTCCTTGATCGATTACAACGAATTCAAATCGATGATCTTTTACTTCACTATGAGGTGCTAAGCGAAAGATCAGTTCTTCAATAAAAGAGATGGTCAGAGGGTCGTTTATCGTCACTGCTTGGGCTCTTAGTTGTCGCAGCCAGATACGACCGAGCTGGTGTTCTTGGGTTTGAGAGACAAATCCTGAGGTAGAGTCGCCAAGCTCAGGGAGTTCATTACTGGCAGAAAAACTTAATTGAGCACTAAATGCTGTGTAAATAATGGCAGCAATGATAAATTTAAATGAAATAGAGCGAGGCGTTTGGGTGGCCATCGGTAATAAAATTCCTTTAATGGGATCTGAATAGTATAGACAGTAGAAATCATAAATGATTCTCAGATCAATGCACTGCTATAATGTTGCCTTACATTTGTTATGGGTGCCATTGTGTTAGAGCAAAATAAACAAAAAATTACTCAGCAGCTCGATTTAAAGGGCTTAGTATGTCCTTTGCCTTTGCTGAAGATGAAGTTGGCGTTAAAGCAGTTGGAGCCCGGGCAGCTGATGTGTGCTGAAACGACCGATTCAGGTTCTTGGAAAGATTTTCATAAATTCGCTGAACTGACTGAAAATGAATTAGTAGCCGCTGAACGTGTGGGTGCTGATGGTGTCAGACCTGACGCGGTTAGCGAAGAGAAGGTCGTTGAATATTATCGATTTATCATTAAAAAAGGATTGTAAGCGAGTATGTTGAAGGTATTCAAAGGATGGATGGAGCGCTATTTTTCTGATGAAGAGGCACTCATTTTCTTATTGCTGTTGATTTCATGCTTTGCGGTCATTATTGGTTTTGGCTCCGTACTCGCACCGGTATTTATAGCGATTATTATGGCTTACCTTCTGCAGGGTGGAATGAGCTACTGCAAACGTAAAGGCTTAGGCAACTTATTATCGACTCTTATCCTATTTGCATTATTTCTAGGGGTCTTTCTTTCTATTTTATTTGTGGTAATACCGGCAACTATTTCTCAGGCTGGGCAGTTATTTTATGAGTTGCCCAAAATGTTAGCTCAGGGGCAGGGGTTATTAATGCTCTTGCCTGAGCGCTATCCGGATTTAATTACCGAGATTCAAGTAAAAGATTGGATGGGGCAGGCTGGACAAGAGCTGGCATCTTTAGGTCAATGGATATTGTCTTTTTCATTGCACAGTATTCCGGGCGCCATCACCATATTAATTTACTTGGTTTTGGTGCCAATCCTAGTCTTTTTCTTTTTGAAAGACGGCTCGAAAATTACTCAATTTTTACTGTCATTTTTACCCAAAGATCGACAACTGATGAATACGATCTGGGCTGAAATGGAGGTGCAAATTGCTAATTATATCCGTGGGAAAGTGGTCGAAATTATAATCGTGGGTGGTGTTACTTACATCGGATTCATTATTTTTGACCTGCAGTATGCCGAATTACTCGCCATATTAGTGGGTTTGTCGGTATTGATTCCTTATATTGGCGCTGCTGTCGTGACGGTGCCGGTGGCGATTATTGCGTATTTTCAGTTTGGTTATGGTGAAACTTTATTTTATTGCTTGTTGGTTTATGGTGTTATTCAAGCGTTAGATGGTAATGTTTTGGTGCCTCTGCTGTTTTCTGAGGCCGTTAACCTACACCCTGTTGCGATCATTGTTGCGGTATTGGCGTTTGGTGGTATTTGGGGATTCTGGGGTGTTTTCTTTGCTATTCCATTAGCGACTTTGTTTAAAGCTATTTTAACGGCTTGGCCTCAGGCGATAAAAAGGGTGGAACCGATGCAATCAAGCGATGAGAGTTGATTGCTGCTTGTAAGCAAAGGCGCTGATGAGTAATATGCGCATTTAGTTTGATTGAATAGTTTAATTTGGAGTTTTAGCAGATGATTACTGGCAGTATTGTTGCATTGGCAACACCTATGCACGATAACGGTGACATTGATTGGGAAAATCTTGATCGTCTTGTTGAATTTCATATTAAAGAAGGCACTGATGCCATCGTCGCAGTTGGAACTACTGGCGAATCAGCGACGTTAAATACAAAAGAGCATTGTGCGGTCATGGATCGTGTGATCAAAACAGTCGCAGGACGAATTCCTGTTATTGCTGGCACGGGAGCGAACTCTACCTCTGAAGCTATCGAGCTGACTCAAGAAGCTAAAAATCTTGGGGCAGATGCGTGCTTACTTGTGACGCCTTATTACAATAAGCCCACTCAAGAAGGTTTGTTTTTACACCATCAAGCGATCGCTAAAGCGGTTGATTTAGGGCAAATTCTTTATAATGTACCTGGTCGTACCGGCGTTGATATGTTGCCTGAAACGATTGCTCGTATTGCTGAAATTGACCAGGTTATTGGTGTTAAAGAAGCCACTGGCGATCTAGTACGTGCTAAGCAAGTAATCGACTTGGTTGGAAATAAAATCGCAGTCTATTCTGGCGATGACGACACGGCGCACAATCTAATTTTGCTGGGTGGTCATGGTAATATCTCGGTAACCGCAAATGTACTCCCTAAGATGATGGCTGAATTATGTCGTTTATCGTTAGCGGGTAAGTCGGAAGAAGCCGAAGCGTTAAATATTAAGCTAATGGCGATGCATAAGGTCATGTTTTTAGAGTCTAATCCAATTCCTGTTAAATGGGCTTTGCATCAGATGGGTCGAATGACTGCAGGCATTCGTTTACCGTTAACGCCTTTAGCTGAACAATACCGAAATAATATGTACAGTGTATTAACCTCATTTGGTTTGGTGAAATAATTGATGACTCGCGCAGTATTTTTATTATTGGTTGTTAATCTTGGTGGTTGTAGCGCTATTTTTGGCGATACGTTTAGTGACCGAGCTCAAGGTTATTTGACTTCGGAAACGGAAGAAAGCATGAAGCCTGTCCCTGGGCAGGCTGAGTTGCCGATTCAAGATGCTTACGTTATTCCTGCTATGAATCAATCTTCAGTATCATTGATTCAGCTGGATGAGGATGGCGATTTTGTTGTCCCTAAGCCTCAGGCACTTCTCGTCTTAGCAGAAGATCAAGAGTCGGCATCATTGGCTGAGTTGCAAGAAGCTATCTTAAATCCTCGTTTGGAGCGTGATGGTGCAGGTACTCAAGTCCTTCGCTTAAACGGTCATTTTGCGTTGGCCTGGACTTCGGTTGCCGAAGCTCTAGCTAAAAGTGATTACACACTGACTGACTTGAACCGCTCAACGGGTACTTATTACATTACTATTTTTGACACTGCGGCAGAGTTACCCGAAAAGAGTTTTTGGCAGTGGTTGACGAACAGTGATGAATTAGGTGTTGAGGTTGATTACCTACTAAAGATGAATCGCTCTCGATCGGGTGTTTATTTATCTTTGCAAAAAGACCTAGAAACGTTAGCTGAAGATGCTTTAGCGGTTAGCTTTTTAACCGACCTGCAAAAAATCTTAGTGAAGTGAGATTTGCGTCTTTAGGCAGTGGCAGTAAAGGCAACTCCACTATAATCGATAGTGGCGAAAGCAGAGTTTTAATTGACTGTGGCTTTAATCGTAAGCACACACGTATTCGCCTTCAAGAGCTCTCTCTTGATTTGTCTGACATTGATGCGATTTTAGTCACTCACGAACACAGCGACCATGCTAAAGGTGTTGCTCTGGTATGTGAGTCGATTGATAAGCCTTTTTATTCTACTTACGGTACCGCAAGATCTGCAGGTTGGCTTGAACATCCTTTGTGGAACTGTATCGAGAGTCATGACACCTTTCAAATTAATGACTTAAACATTCAAACAGTTGTGGTTCCCCATGACTCGCAAGAACCTGTTCAATTTGTAGTGTCAAATAGTGATTTTAAAATCGGTGTATTGTCTGATCTTGGATCTTTAACCCCTTATGTTATTGACGCTTACCAAAATTGCCATGGCTTGCTGCTTGAAGCAAATCACGATCTGCAGCTATTGCAGCAGGGTTCCTATCCTCCCGCATTAAAACGCCGTGTGGCGGGAGATTTTGGCCATCTTAATAATCAGCAGTCGGCCGACTTGTTATCGCGTCTATTATGGCCAGGTATTCAGCACGTATTGGCAAGCCATATTAGTGATAAAAATAACCAGCTCGAGCTTGTACAAAAGGAATTTGCTCAAGTATTAAGATGTGAATGGCAGGATGTTGATGCAGCGATACAGGGCGAAAGTACAGGTTGGCGAGTGCTTGAATAGTGTTTAGAGTAGCCGTTATAGTAAGGGAATGTTCAAGATTGTAAAAAGTTCCCTAGAAACGTGATTTATTTCTAACTATTTTACTTAGCCGCTTGAGTTTTGCCCCAGAATAAGTGCAAACTAAGCGCAATCTTAAGATTGTCGTTTACCTTAGGACAATGAAAAAAATAAATATTTAAGGATTTAACATGAAAAAATTGTTAGCAGTCGCGATTGTTGCCGCTACGCCTATGATGGCCCAAGCCGATTTATTATTTACTGTTAAAGCGGGCGCTAGCTCGTGGAATGCAGAAGCAACCGGTGATGTTGATGGTGATGTTGATGTAGGTAAAGATGGCCTTAATTTAGACTCAGAAAACAATAACGTATTATTCTTTGCTTTTGAGCATCCGCTGCCGATCCTTCCTAATATTAAAATCATGAAAACCGATTTAGATTTGACCGGTGAAGGTAAGGCAAATTATAACTTCTTAGGTCAGGACTTTGAGGGTGATACTACTTCTCAGTTTGATCTTTCTCATACCGATCTAACCTTGTACTGGGGTGTTCCTTTACCGATCCCTTATGTTGATATCAACTTTGGTCTAACGGCGCGTCAGTTCGACGGTGTTGTATCGGTTGAAGGAAAGGATGATTTAGGTCTTGGAGTTAATGAGAAAGAAGACTTGAACTTCACAATGCCGATGGGTTACCTGAATGTTGATATTGGCACGCCATTTGGTATTTATGCCCGTGCAGATTTGAACGCAATTTCTTATGGCGGCAACGGCATTACGGATACAGCGATTGCTTTGGGTTACACTTTGCCGATTCCATTCGTTGATGTAAATCTTGAAGCGGGTCATCGTGCAATTAGTGTGAAAACTGATGAAGATACTACAGATGTTGAAACAGACATCGAGGTCGCGGGTATGTTCTTTGGTTTGAATGTGTCTATTGGTTTGTAAGTACACACTACCGACATAAAAAACCGCCGTTAGTCTGACTAGCGGCGGTTTTTTTGTGTTCCAAAATCAAGGTTCAGATTTATTCTGCTTTACGAACAAATTTAGCTAAGATTTCACCACTTTCACTATTACCGACATAAATACTGATTACTTCCGCTCGCACTGCATGAGTAGGGTGGCCTTGGTAATCAATATTGCTGAAGCAGCGGTCTTCCAGCGTGCAGAAGCGTAATCCAAGTTGAACTTTCAAGTGACGACCATCACTTTGAGCATGCGTTTTTTCTGGGCTAGCGTTCCATTTAATATCTTCAAAGACACCAGGAATCCATTGCCACTCACGGTTAT
>JBNMPQ010000036.1:0-14722 GCA_051276935.1 Oleispira sp.
GCGTTGAACTTCAAATTCAAACAGTAAATCTCGTACATGCTTACTCATGGGTAATTTCCTTTGGGGCTTAACAACTGACTTACACGGGAACATGGCGTGCTATTTACAATGATAACTCAATACAAATAGCAGAATGTGCATCGTTGGCGGCATAGATAACTTGATTATCTTTCAGCGGATAAGCGCCCCAGTTAGATTTTTGAGCACCCTTTCCTAAGCGTGCTTTAAGCACCATAGCGACACCCGCTCTAGCCCCAATACGATTTTTCTCGCCTGCTAGTTTTTTTAACTTAACTGATAAGTCTTCTGTGTTGACGATATCAATACTGAATTTATCTCGAAGTTCTTTATTATCGCCGTTAAGGCCGAATCCGACTTTTTTTATGTTTGGATTGCTTAAAATTTTACCCGCGGACGATAAAGCAAAAGGAAATCGAGTTGGAAATAGATACGCTTGTGATTCAGTTGCTAGCTGAATTAAGGTTGGCCCAGGGCTGACATCACCTTTAATAAAAATTGGTTTGCTTTCCGTATCAAATCCTAAGCACACTTCATTTTCTAACGCTTTTAATGCGTATTCTGCGTCGGTCTCATTTTCAATAATTTTAATATCCAAAAGACCCAGGCCCATATACATAGGTAACACTCTTATCTGTTCCTTAGTAGGACGTTCCATATTACATTTCATTAATGTACAACTCGCAGGGCAGTGATCAAAAAATATACCCTATAATAACCTTATTAGAATGTATTACTAAGCTTTTAGATCGTCGGTCTCTACTGTTGTTTAATCACCACTAGGAAGAGTGAGTATTAACTTAGCACCGCTTTTAAAGTCTTTATCTAACGACAAGGTACCTTTCTGCTTACGGGCAAAATCACCGCATAAACTTAAGCCTAATCCATTCCCTAATTCGCCCTGAGTACCTCGCTGGCTAGCAACCGAATCAGTGAACAGCTGATTTTGTATTTCTTCGGGTATCCCCTGCCCTGTATCGGTTATCACCATTTGAACCTCACCATTAATGGAGTACGTTTCAATGTGAATACTGCCCTGCTTTGGGGTATATTTAATGGCGTTGGCCACTAGATTTCGAATAATTGTTTTGGTTAAATTAGCATCCGCCATCACGACTGCGTTATCACTTTTATCATGTGTGATATTGAGCTTTTTCAGTGCAAGGCTTTCTTTCATCAAATCCAATGTTTCGATAATCAGTGGGTTTAAAGGCGTTGCTTTCAGTTCTAGCTGAATAGCCCCTAGTTGGTTACTTGACCACTGTAAAATCTCGTCTAATAATTCATATACTTTTAGTGAAGACTCTAAAATTCCACCCGCCATGGTCGCTAAAACCTCGGGATTAAGCGTATCTGATTCTTCTTGTAAAATTTTTGACAAACCCAAAATGCCGTTAAAAGGAGACCGCAAGTCATGAGACATCATGGCAAATATTTGCTGCTGATCTTTTTGCATACGCTGTAAGTGACGATTATGGAGTCGCAGTTCTAATTGGTTAATCACTTGTTTGGCGAGAGTATTTAATGCCAGCTGCTGTTTCTCATCCAGCTCTTTAGGCTCGGTATCAATAACGCATAAGGTGCCAATAGGCATGCCACTGCTGGTCACCAGCGGTGCACCCGCATAAAACCTGATATCCGGCGAACCCGTCACAAGGGGATTATCGATAAAACGCTCGTCTTTTAGAGTGTCTGGTACTTCAAAGACCTGATCTTGCAAGATGGCATGGGAACAAAATGCCATATCTCTTGGTGTCTCGGGGGCTTTAAGGCCGACGCGGGATTTAAACCACTGACGATCCTTGTCAACTAGAGAGATTAGAGAGATCGAAGTACCACAAATGATACTGGCCAATTGGGTCAGCTCATCCAACGCTTTTTCGTCTTCCGTATCCAACACCTCGTATCGGAGCAATTCTTCGATGCGCTGTGTTTCTTGCGGATGCAGTGCAGCACTAATCATAATGCTAAAATCCTTGTAGTCGGTTAACTAAGTTTAGACGATATTGTCCTATCACAACAAATCCTCCATAAACCAAGCTGAAAAAACATGCCTGCCGGCAACCCCTGCTTTTTTATACACGGCAGAAGCCTGCTGGCGAATGGTCTTTTCAGCCGTCCCCCGTAGCGTCGATATTTCCTTTAAGCTAAAGCCTTTCAATAATAGATGTCCTATTTCCTGCTCGCTCTTGCTTAGCTTCCATTCTGCGAACTGCATAATAATCACTTCAGCCAGTTGGCGCTTAGCATCAATCATTTTCTGCGAGCTGGGTTGCGGCATTTCTTTAATGCTGTCCAGCTCTTCATACAACTGCTTTATCTCATTCTGGCTACGAATCAAGCTAATCAACATCCAACAAAAACCCAATAACGCAATCACCATTACCGCCGCTTCTTGCAATACGTGTCCGACTTCTGCGCCATGCGACACATCGGCCATTAAATCAGCGCCGCTGGCGATAACGACCAACAATAGAAAGAGCATGATTAGCTTATCCTGCACTTGCTCTGTTATTTGAGCTTGTAAATATTTCTTACTTGTTGAGATAACCATCATATTTCCGCTGCCTTAAATTGAAAACACTCATTGAATCTATGGGACATATGTCTAATCGCCCTGTTTATCTTACATCTGCCCAATAGTAGTGGTGTCTGTCTAGGTCAATAATCTAAGCAATAATACGGCTATTTGAACAGCTACGTATGAATTTCAACTGACAGGACATAGAATATGACGCTTAACCATAAACAACCGTCGGCCCCCAACGTTCAAGATCAGGCTCAAGACGCACTACCTTTAAAAGAAACTCGTGTTTGGGATCTTTTCGTACGGGTCTTTCACTGGTCTTTGCTGAGTTTAGTCGCACTAAGCTATCTATCAGGGGAGTTTGATTTTGAGATTCATTCGTATTCTGGCTATGCCATTTTTATTCTGGTGTGTTTACGCATAATCTGGGGATTTATTGGCAGCAAGAACGCTCGGTTTAAGAATTTTGTCTATTCACCAAAGAATGTAGTGACCTATTTAAAAAGCATTGTCACAGGTAACCCTAAGCGTTTTCTGGGTCACAATCCTGCGGGAGGACTGATGGTATTGGCATTACTTACGGTATTAGGGACCACCACCTTAAGTGGTATGAAGCTTTACGCCATTGAAGAAGGTGAAGGGCCTTTTGCCAGTAATGTTCAAATAAGCCTAATGAACCAAGCTTACGCCGACTCAGATGAAAAAGAGCACTCAAAGAAGGAAGACAAACATGATGAGGAAGACAAAGAAGGGGAAGAATTCTGGGAAGAGGTTCATGAGACTTCAATTAACCTGCTAATACTATTAATTTTGCTGCATGTTCTTGGCGTCGTGCTGGCAAGTAAACAACACAAAGAAAACCTAGCTCGCGCGATGATTACTGGCAACAAGACACTTTAGCTAAACAATACAGGCCACAACATAGACCATACATAGGCTGTGAATATTTATACTCAAGCAGAGTATAATGATACGCTCGGCACGTATGATCATAAATAAGGTAACTGGCTTGTCTGATTTAACATTGCAAAAAATAGTAACGATTCAACGAACGGTCCTGTTTGGTGACTGTGACCCCGAAGGCATCGTATATACCCCGCGCTTTTCCTATTTTTCTGTAGAAGCGATTCAAGATGCATTATCAATTTGGTTAGCCGACAAGCCTAAAGATCCAACTAAGAAATCGACCAAAAGTGGCGGCTTACGCAAACTAATGGATCATGGCATTTTGCCTCCGGCCCGAGCTTTCTCTTTAGAATTTTACCACCCAGTAACTTGGGATGATGAGCTTTCTATTAAGGTTTGGGTTTGCCAAATCACCGAGCGTTCATTTTCTTTTCAAGTGGAAGCTTGGTTAAAAAACAGCCGACTCGGCGATACTGAAAATATTTTGGCCTTTTCCGCTAAGCTTACACAAGTTTGCGTCTCACGAGAAAACCATCAAAGCATGCCATTGCCCAATAATTTAAGAGAACGTTTATCTGCGCTGTTGATTTGAATAAACTTAAACGCTTTATTGCATAAGCATGAGTGACGAAAAGATTAAGTCATAGATAAGTAGCACAAATTTGTCTTTCGTTATTTATCGACAATTCTAATGTAAGGCGATTAATGCTAGGCTGAGTCACTCGTATATCAACGGAATTGCGTCAAGCATGATCACTATTGAAGCCATTGCTCCACCCTCAAATGAAGATGCAATCACCCGCATTGCCAAACAAAACAACGCCACAGATTATTGGATCAGCAGCTCCAGTGACAAGCAAATAGCGGTTAAGATTTTAGTCGATAAAGCAAAATCACAAAAAATTCTCGATCAACTGCAAAAATTGATGAAAGGTAAAAGTAATTTTAGAGTTCTAGCATCTTCTTTAGAAATTGCACTGCCCTATGAAAAAAGTGAAACCAGTAATAGCAATGCAACTATTTCACGTGAAGCACTTCTTAGTCAGTTAAAAACTCAAGGCAAATTAGATAGTCATTACATGATGTTGGTTTTTCTGAGTACGATTGTTGCAGCCATAGGCTTGATCGAAAATAATGTTGCAGTGATTATCGGCGCAATGGTTATTGCTCCGCTTTTGGGACCTAACTTAGCATTATCGTTATCAACCACGTTAGGGCAAGTAAATGGCATTTTGAATGCCCTTCGTACCTTAGTTGTAGGCATTCTTTTTGCTTTAAGTATATCGATTGTATTATCGCTCTTTTACCCAAACTTGGTACTGACGCCTGAATTACTCACACGCACAACGGTAGGTCTTGATGGCTTGGCATTGGCACTTGCATCAGGTGCTGCTGCCGCACTCTCTATCACCACCGGTGTTTCATCGGTATTGGTGGGTGTTATGGTAGCCGTTGCTTTATTGCCACCTACCGTAACACTAGGAATTTGCTTAGGTATTGGTTCTTATCCAGAAGCCAAAGGCGCTGCATTATTATTAATTGCAAATATCGCTTCGGTTAACCTTACTGCGCAACTCACCATGCGCCTCAAAGGCATTAAGCCTAGAGAAGAAGATCAACACTTTACCGCACTCGTGATTTTTATCGCTGGCATTTTATTTTGGTGTGCACTGATTGCTTACCTTATTTACCGCCTAAACAAATAGGTAAATGCTATATCTATAACAATTACTATAGATATAGCCTTTATTTTTCCAAGCGTTACCCTAACTTAGGTTTTAAAACTGATCCTAGAAACTGCATCCATACTAGAATCTATTTGTGGAGTGCAAAGCAATAGACGTGATGATGGAATTTTTTCCTCTCCAATCATATAAGCTTTAAAAATGCTAACTCGCTGGCTTGATATCTCTTTTAGACGTTCTCTATCTTCAGTGCTTGTTAAATTACTTCCGGACTCTTTACCAATATCTTTTGCTGTAGCAACAGCACACAGCTTAACTTGTGTACTATCACGATCTCTCAGCAACGCCGATAATTGTTTCAAGAACACTTTCTGTTCAGGCTGTAAATCAATCTTCTCTGGAGGATACGGTAAATCATTCACCCTCACTTTAAGCGCATAGCTTCCCGCTAATGCCACAACATTAACGACTTGGGCATAAGGTAAAAAAGTTGTGACTAAATAATCACGGGCTCCTAATAAAGTCGCTTTTTTCACGAGTAATGTTAAGAAGCCAGAAAAACCAAAACTCGGACTGAGTGTGTCACCCGTAATCGGCAAATTCAATTCAACATTACCATCACGGTCCTTCAACATTCCTAACGCCAAATTAAGAGGCACTGAAATTTGACCATTTAAGCTTGATACCTCAAAGTCATCAGCCGCTGCCAAGTCAATACCCCTTAACATAACTTGAACGTCACCATCGACCTGGGTACCTGTTAGCTGTATATCGATATCAAAATCTAACTGGCCACTTTCAATTTCATACTTTAAGGCTTGCTTAATATAAGAAGATAAACCCGGCAAACTGAATTCTTTTAAGCTCCCAGTTATTTTATAAGTGGGTTCTTTTAAGAAGGGTTTTGCTTTTGTTAAAAATGAGAAAGGAGCATAGCGGTCACTGTTACCCGCAATCGAGATAACAGATTCTTGATCAGGAATATCAGTATCAAATGGCCCAGCAGACAATTTAGTAATTGCAATGTTCTGCCTATAAACGGGATTAACGCTTCGATCGATAAACAGTATTTCAAAGACATCTACGAGACTAAAAGATTTCAATTTAATATTAAACGCAGGTTTATCTGCACTTACTTCTTTTTCTGCAACCTGCACAGCTTCAGCAGTGAGATTGTTATCCTCATTTTCTGTACGTTCAGTAAAATCAGTAGTACTACTATCTTGGCTGGTGACAATCAATAAGTTTTTAAGCTGCTTGTTTTCATCAAGCTCTGCATTCGCAACTAACCCTGCTAAGCTTATGTCACCCAGCTCAATACCCAATTTTGATATTCCTACTTCCTGTATATTTAACCGCGTAAATTTAACCAATGCGGGTATATCATCGTTTTGATTATCAGAAAAGAAGCTATCAACAAGATCAATATTGCCTATGCGTATTTTCTGGGTGCCATGCTCATCATTGAAAGCGACAATAGAACTTAGCTCTAGCTGTTTAATAGCCGCGAGTATCATCGCTTTTTCTTTGTTATAGATAATAATATTCTGAACCAGAGCAGAGCTATCACCCTTTATTATTGGTTTCTTATTTTTTTCTAGGATTACGGAAAAACCATCAATACGAATGTCTTGCTGTTCAATTGACACATGAATATTATCCTTTATAAAATTCACATCAATACCACTAAAATTACCTTTCTCAATATTTAATACCGTGGAGTCCCCTTCAATATTAAGCCTGTGTTTACCCTTATAGCTGAGCAATCCTAGTAAAGAATCAATATCTTTAGGTAAAAAATCACTAAATTTATCTACTTCTATATTTGATATATTCACATCAAAATTAATACCCCCTTCTTGATCAATAAAATCTGCGGTCAAACTAATATCGATCAGTGCATTATCGAGCTCGCCTAAAACTGAAAGCCCCACAGTCTGCTCTTGTGATGTTGCAAGCAAATCAATCATTTTTACTGTGTGAAGCTTAAGCTGATGCCGAGTTTTATCATTATAGAAATCAACATGGGATTCTTCTAATACGAATTCTGGCATCACTAGGCGATTCAAAAAGCTTAATCCACTGCTTTCAGAGGTTTGCTTCTGAGCGACAGGTGGATGATCATTATTGAAGTTTGCTAACGAAATGCCACCCACAATTAGATCATCTTGTATTTGCTTAATATTAAAATCTAATCCTTTAATAACAACACGAGGAATATAAACATCTTCAAAAATTAACTGATGTAAATCCAGCTCTACACTAAAAAAAGATAACGCAGAAACTTTCTCAGCTTTATCATTGTTTATTTGCAATGAATTTATTTCAAGTCTTGATCGAAAGGGGTTGTATCGAATACGAGTATCTTCATTCAGTGATAGACCATGAGTATCGAGGTATTGATCTAAGTAATGATTCGCAACCCAAGGTGAAAATATCCATATCGAAGCATATACACCAATAATGATGAAAAATACTATTTTTGAAATATAACGCAATGCAGAAGACATTTAATCCATTCCTTAAGCCATCTACTCAAATAACTAAGTATATATCGGTCTCTACTTTGCTAGAAGCAAAATCCTGTATAATAATCATTAATGAGATTTCTATTATGTATACTAACTGGGTGCTTTAAATGCTTTTTGAACAACTAATGCAGCAAGCTCAAACGGAAAGTGAATTCAGTGTTAATACAAGCTGGGGACAAGGTAGAACACTGTTTGGCGGGATGTCGGCAGCACTTGCACTACAGAACATCAGCCAACAGGTTGATAAAGAGCGCTCACTGCGCTCGCTAGCCGTTAACTTTACCGGGCAAACACTCGCTGATACGACCATGTCTATAGCAAAGCAGACACTTTCTGCTGGCAAGTCGATTTCTCAAATAAACGGCCACGTATTACAGAATGACCGAGTGGTTACCCAGGTTTGTGCATGCTTTGGTATAAATCGCGACTCAAATTTAAACGTGAATAGCCCTCAGATTGAATTGCCAGTACTTGGAACACATCAGCGCTTAAGCTACATAAAAGGAATTACACCCGAGTTTGTTCAGCACTTTGAATTTGAATATTGTAAAGGACAATTTCCGTTCACCAACAGCCCATTGAATGAACTAGCAGGCTGGGTACGATTCAAAGAAGCTGGCGGCGAGTTCACTGAAGCGCATTTAATCGCTGTAATCGATGCATGGCCACCCACCGTTTTACAAAAATTAAAAAGCTTTGCGCCTTGTGCGACGGTTAGTTGGAATATTGAAATTGTGCAGCCATTATCACTATTGAAACAACCAATTCCTGCTGATGATTGGTTATATTATGAAGCAGAGATAAAGCAAGCGCATCATGGTTTCGCTCATACAGAAGCGAAAATCTATAATTCTGACGGGTTACTATTAGCACTTAGCCGTCAACTTGTTGCTGTTTATGATTAAATAACTAGTGCATTTCTATCTAGATTTAAATTACTTCAACCCCTATTTAATAGGAGTTGAAGTAAACGACTGATAACCGTTTGTTGTTTAAAATTGTTTAAATTGGGCTTTTAAATCATCAGTACTGCCAATATCAATACCCAGATCGTTAATCAATCCATTGTGCAATCCATAAACAAAACCGTGTAAAACTAATTCTTGACCCTTTTGCCAAGCATCGCGAACAACGGTAGTTCTGGCTAGATTTCGGACTTGTTCCATCACGTTCAATTCACATAATCGATTACGCGCATCGTCATCATTCAGCTTAGATAGCTCTTCCATGTGCTTATAATGCACGTCTTTTACATGACTCAGCCAATTATCAACCAAACCATATCGTGAATTGTCATAAGCGGCATGAACACCACCACAACCATAATGGCCCGTGACAATAATGTGCTTAACGTTCAAAACTTCTACCGCAAACTGCACCGCAGACAAACAATTCAAATCAGAATGAATAACTTGGTTTGCTACATTTCGGTGTACAAACACTTCACCCGGCATCAATCCAACAATCTGATTGGCAGGAACACGACTATCCGAACACCCAATCCAAAGATACTCTGGTTTTTGCTGCTTGCTTAAATTAGCAAAAAAGTCAGGATTTTCCTTGTTAATTTTATCAGCCCATTCTTTATTACTAGCAATTAAGCGATCAAGTTTAGCCACACTGTGTTCCTACTTCTAATTTAAAGGCGCAGAATCTGCGGCAAGTCGTGCAAATTTATAATTACGCATTGAGTCAAATTTATTCGAACCGAATAATGTTCGCCACAACCAACCACTGTCTAAAGTAGAACGACATTGAACCAACTGTCGATTGTACATTTTAGCTCTACGATCGACCTTTCGACTCACGTTCATCAACCAGGGTTTTTTCTTATATGTCCCTTTTAGGTACCCGCCTGCACCGTCATGGTATGCAAGGTATAGCCGATAAGCATCGTGCTTTTTAATACCCGTTCGTTTAATTGTTTTTTTGTTATACCAACCAACAAAGTCAACCGCGTCTATAAAGTCATCTCTGTCCGCACTCCACTGACCGGTATTTTTTTGATATTCAGCCCAAGTGCCATTTAGAGCCTGAGTATAACCGTAAGCGCTGGAAGGTCGAGAGCCAGGAAAAATCCATAAGAACCACTCTCTAGGTGGCCGCGCATCTTCTACGAACTTTGACTCTTGGTGAATAAAAGCCATGGAGACGCCAATAGGAATACCGTACTTCTTTTCAACCTCTTTTGCGGCATTATACCAATCATAATATTCATCAAAAATATCACACACGTCATCTAAGTTCTGTGGGGGAGATGTGGTGCAACCAGAAACAAATACTATGAAAGATAAGCTGACTACTTTAAGCAGAAAATTAAACACCTTGCACTCCACAGTCTCGTAATAACTGAATAAAATCAGCTTCATTTAAAATTTCAATATCTAGAGATTGTGCTTTCGTTAACTTAGATCCCGCTTTTTCACCCGCCAATAAACAATCTGTTTTAGCCGATACACTGCCCGTCACTTTACCACCAAGGGCTTGTAAGTATTGCTTGGCATCGTCACGCTCCATCTCGTTTAAGGTACCCGTGATGACATACACTTTACCCGCTAGAGGCAACTCGGCAATTTCTGCAGCCGAAGTAGGTTCAGCTTCTAGCCAATTCACTCCCACCTTTTGCAGCTGCTCAATAATAACTTGATTATGCTCTTCACTGAAAAAGGATAAAATGTGCTTTGCAACAATTTCTCCTACGTCGGGAACCGCTAACAAAGTAGCCTCGTCGGCTTGCTGTATACGGTCTAAAAAGCCAAAGTAATCTGCTAGATTTTGCGCAGTTGTAACACCCACTTCACGAATTCCTAACGCATAAAGAAATCGACCTAACGTTGTTGTTTTGGCGGCCTCTAAAGAATCTAATAAATTTTGTGCTGACTTCTTCGCCATACGATCTAAACATGCAACGTCGTCTAAATTTAAATGAAACAAATCGTCAAAAGAGGATATTAGATCGGCATCGACTAACTGCTCGACCAACTTATTTCCTAACCCATCGACATCTAATGCTTTACGCGATGAAAAATGTTTAATCGCCTCTTTGCGCTGTGCTCCACAGTACAAACCGCCACTGCAACGTGAAACGGCTTCTCCTGTAATTTTTTCGACATGAGAGTCACAGACAGGACAATGAGTAGGCATAATAATATCTGACGTACTGTTAATACCCGCGCCATCAGGGCGACGGTCAATGACCACTGACACAACTTGAGGAATAACGTCTCCCGCTCGACGAATAATAACCGTATCCCCTATTTTCACGCCTAAACGCGCGATTTCATCCATATTATGCAGCGTGGCATTACTCACGATAACGCCCGCAACATGCACGGGTTTTAATCGTGCGACAGGGGTTAACGCCCCAGTGCGGCCGACTTGAAAATCGACACTTTCTATGACTGTCATTTCTTCTTGAGCAGGAAATTTAGCGGCAATAGCCCAACGTGGTGCACGCGCCACAAAACCCAGCTGCTCTTGTATGTCGAGGTCGTTAATTTTAAAAACGATGCCGTCTATGTCGTAATCTAAGCCATCACGTTTATGGCCCATTTCAGAAAAATAATTGACACACGCTTGAATACCTTGCACAACCGCCATATCACTGTTGATTTTTAGACCCCAGTGTTTGATGAATTGTAAAATTGCTTCATGTTTTCTGGGTAACACAAATTCCTCAGAAACAACGCCAATACTGTAAGCACAAAATTCTAAGGGTCGCTTAGCGGTAATACGGGAATCTAACTGACGTAACGAGCCTGCCGCAGCGTTACGTGGATTAGCGAAGACTTTTCCATCATGCTCCCGAGCATCTTTATTAAGTTTTTCAAAACCTGCTTTCGGTATATAAATTTCACCGCGGACTTCTAACCGCTTAGGGTAATCAGTACCGCGCAATGACAAAGGAACATTATTAATCGTGCGCACATTTAAGGTAATATTTTCACCCGTTGAACCGTCTCCGCGAGTAGCGGCCTGAACTAGCAGCCCCTCTTCATAAAGAATGCTCACAGCAAGACCATCTAACTTGGGCTCACAGGCAAATTCTAAGGCGACTGAACTTTCGAGCTGACCTTTTAAACGGCCTCTTACTTTGCGCTCAAAATCGATCAACTCATTTTCATTCATCGCATTATCAAGGGATAACATCGGACGTTCGTGAGTGACTTGGGAAAAGCTGGCGAGGGGTGGTGCGCCTACTTTTTGAGTCGGTGAATCGACAGTAATAGTGTCAGGGTATTCATTCTCTATTGTTTCTAATTCACGATATAAACGGTCATACTCGGCATCAGGAACAGAAGGCGCATCCAATACATAATATTGATGACTGTAAGTATTGAGCTGTTTTCTTAATTGTTGAATACGCTTTGTCACTTGAGCGGTAATCGTCATAAATCTTTATACTGCGTAGGTGGTTATATTGAATACTGTAAGCTTGTGCTCTGTTTGACTCACACTATTTTTTACCCGCAAGCTTTTGCTTACGAACAAAATCTCTCACTAACTGTCGATTATGTTCAATGGTTTGCAAGGCCATAATGCTGTGTGTTTCATCGTGGACCTCACCGCCTAAATTACGGGCAATAACAGAAGCCATTTCTGTCATTGATTCAAACGCATCCATCGCTTTCTCAGGTCCCGGTAGACTCATGAATAAACTAACGCCATGAATGCGTTCATGTAATAAAGTCTCGGGCTCAAAAGTACCTGGATTAAAAGAGTTAGCCATTGAAAATTGAATGCAGCCGTCACCATTTTCTTTCTCAAAGCGATGAAATATTTCTTTTTCACCATGACGTAAATCACAGCTGTTCACCAAATAAAGTATGTCTTCCCCACAGAACCCCTCTTCATCATGAGGAATAACATGTGTGACCAATACCAAACTAGGTAAAGGGCGATTTATCAATTTTTCAGCATGGATACCCGGTTTTTTAACAGGGGCATAAGCCGCTTGTGTTGCCATATCTTGAGCTTGCTGGCGACTGTCGTATTCCGCTATTTCAGGCACGTCTATTTTGGCTGCTATTGAAGGTTCATCTTTTACAACACTTTGTTCAACAGATAATAATTCACCCATATCAGATACAGAGGCTTGAATGCCTTTAATATCATCTAGTGTAAGTTCAACGTATTCGGTAACTGTATTATGATTAATCGAATTTTCAGTGAAAGTTTTTTCAAGCGTCGCACTTTTTGTTTCTACTCTCTTGCTGACGAAGGGTTCTTCATGGACATCAACATCATCCCCTAATTCTTCAACGTCCATCAGCAATGGAACATGTTCGTCAAGATTAAGAGGTTTTGCTTTGGGCACAATTTTTTCAGGAATCAAAACAGAAGGCTTTTGCGTGAGCTCTTCATTAATTGTTTTAGGTTGCTCTGCTGGTTCAACTAAAGCGACTTCATCAGGCTCGTCATGTGCATAGCTTTCGTGTTGAAAGTCAGGTACGCCGGCATAAATTCTATCTTCATGAAGACTGCTCTTAATGTCGGCGTCAAGCGCCTGCTCAGCTCGGGCTTCTATATTTTCTAATGCAGACATTACAGGAAGATCGTCTAATTGATCACGGAATTTCTTAGCTTCATTCAATAACGCTTCTGCGTCTCGCTCTCCAATAACACGAGCACCACCATTAGGCAGTTCTGATGGAAAACTATCTTCAGGAAATTTAAAATCTCCTTTAACGTCGAGGCTCAATGCATCTTGACGAGAACGACGCATACGCCGAAAGCCGTCTACCAAAATACCTAGCATAACAATGCCGCCCAGTATGACGAGAACGGTGCGTAGATTTAATTCCATTTTTTCACCTCAGTAATTCCTTTTAATGCAGAGTTTTTGCATCTTTCTTCAATTAATTTGTTCATATAGATCACGCTTCAACCATTTTTGTAGCTTCTTCAATATCAACGGAAACTAGACGCGAGACCCCTGGTTCATGCATTGTCACGCCCATTAACTGATCAGCCTTTTCCATAGCAATCTTATTATGGGTAATATAAATAAATTGTACCTTTTCTGACATGGCTTTTACCAGTCGCGCATAACGCCCAACGTTCGCATCGTCTAAAGGTGCATCAACCTCATCCAACATACAAAAAGGTGCAGGGTTAAGTTTGAAGATTGAAAAGACCAGAGCAATCGCGGTTAGTGCTTTTTCGCCACCCGATAGTAAATGGATAGTGCTGTTCTTTTTACCCGGAGGCGAAGCCATGATCGCAACACCTGCATTGAGTAAATCATCACCGATAAGCTCTAGACTTGCGTGTCCTCCCCCAAATACTTTCGGGAATAATTCGGCCAGCCCAGAATTCACCTTATCAAAGGTCTCTTTAAAACGCGTTTTGGTTTCGCGGTCAATTTTATGTATAGCGTTTTCCAGAGTTGCTAAGGCTTTTTCTAAATCTTCATGCTGAGCATCTAGATACACTTTACGCTCTGATTGAATTTTATATTCATCAATCGCGGCTAAATTAATCGCTCCTAAACGACGTATGCGTTCGGCAATACGCTCGAGCTCTTCGCTCCACAATTGAATATCAGCGTCTTGCGGTAAGCTTTCAAGCACCCCTTCTAGAGTGAGATCATCTTCTACAAGCTGCTCAACTAAACTATTGCGGCGTATCTCAAGTGATTGAGTTTCCATACGCACTTGCTCTAACTTAGTCCGTAAATCTAAGCCCGCTTTCTCTGCGATGCCTCGATCTTTTTCAAATTGTCTTAACTCGGCATCAACGGCTTCTAATTCACGACGGGCATCGCTCATGATCTGTTCGGCGTCAAGGCGCTTTTCTAGCAGTTCTTCTAGCTGCATTTTTAATTCGTCGAGATCAGAGTCATGATCACGATTTTGATTCTGCTGGATCTGGGACTTGCGCTCTTGACTGCGGTGCATTTGCTGATGCAAACGTTCAACCGCTTGTGACAAACTTTGCTGTTG
Source organism: Oleispira sp. (assembly GCA_051276935.1). GTDB lineage: Bacteria > Pseudomonadota > Gammaproteobacteria > Pseudomonadales > Oceanobacteraceae > Oleispira. The sequence goes on from JBNMPQ010000036.1 coordinate 14,612, forward strand.
GTTACTGAAGCCTTGATGACGTAACTGTAACTGGTGAGCTTGATCTTTTTCTTGGCGAGCTTTCATACGAGCACTTTCAATACGCGTCGTCGTATTCTCACGCTCTGATTG
>JBNMPQ010000037.1:0-14037 GCA_051276935.1 Oleispira sp.
AAAAACAAGTATATTCCTCGCCGTCGAATTATTTCGATTTCGTTCTCGGGGCGGGGTGCAATTCCCCACCGGCGGTAAAGAATTATTTCTAAGCCCGCGAGCGCCTTTAAGATTTCTTTTTACCGTTTTCTTTCAGGGTCAGCAGATCTGGTGTGAATCCAGAGCCGACGGTTATAGTCCGGATGATAGAGAACGTGTCAGACAAAACCTTAAACTAGGCCACATTTCTTTTTGGCTTCGCTCTCTGGGTAGGCCATTCATATGGCGTATTTGCCTGTCCGTTCGCCCTGATTCACCTTATATGTATAGGATTTTATAATGAATCAGAGCTCAACGAATTTCACTGCTGCAACTCAACGTATTGCTTTTTTACATGCGACTTGGCACGAAGATATTGTTCTGAATTGTTTGGTTGGATTTAAACAAGAGTTAATGTCGCGTGGCTATGACGTATCACTGATCGATGTGATTCCGGTGCCCGGTGCCTTTGAAATTCCACTGCAGGCTAAATTGCTGGCAAAAAGTGGACAATACTCGGCCATCGCAGCCAGTGCATTGGTGGTTGACGGCGGTATTTATCGTCACGATTTTGTTGCACAAACGGTGTGCAGTGCGCTCATGCAAATTCAGTTAGAAACCGAAGTGCCTGTGGTAACGGCGGTTTTGACTCCTCACAACTTTCATGAGCATGATGAGCATAAAAAATACTACAGCAATCATTTTATCAATAAAGGCGCGGAGTTGGCGAATGCTTGTGATCAAGCGATTCAGCTAACAGAAAAAGCTAAAATGAATGTTGGATCTTAGTCATTCTCCGGTATTTCTCTAAATCCCCTAATTTGAGGATCGAAAAATGATAGATATGTTGGCTGTTTTCATCACTTTTTTTGCCGTCATCGACCCGATTGGAACCATTCCGGTGTTTATTGCGGTAACGGATCAGTATGACAAAAAGACAAAGCGCCGAGTCGCTCTGCTTGCAACTATTGTATCAGCCTGTGTTTTATTATTTTTTGTAGTGGTGGGGGAGATTTTATTAGATGCGTTATCTATCCCTCTTCCTGCCTTTCAAATCTCGGGGGGAATTGTTTTATTTCTATTTGCTCTGACGATGATATTTGGAGATAGTAAACCTGATGAAGAGATTAGACTTTTAGAAAAATCACACAAAGAGACCGCTATTTTCCCGCTTGCTGTCCCTTCTATTGCGAGCCCTGGTGCGATGTTAGCGGCAGTCCTTTTGACAAAAAACACCGTCTTTAGCGTTTGGGAGCAAGTCCAAACGGCATTGGTTATGTTGTCTGTTTTGGTTTTAACTTATCTGTTAATGCTGTTGTCAGGTTTTATTACTAAAATAATTGGCAGCAGTGGTGCGAGTGTTGTGAGCCGAGTAATGGGGCTGATTCTATCATCTATCGCGATGACTAATATACTGACGGGTTTTACTGATTATTATCAAATATTAGGTAAGTAGGTAGACTTTACTGCACCGCTGAATATTTCTAACCGATTTAGACATATTCAGGCTGTTGTTACGTCATTAAAGACATCGGATGCGCCATCAAAAACAATGCGTCCATCTGTAAGGCGAATTGTTCGTGGGCAGCGTGCACTTAAACGCGGGTCGTGGGTAACAATCACAATCGCACATTGATGTTCAATATTAAAACGTTCAAACAGGCTGAAGACTTCATCTGCCGTTTGTGTATCTAGGTTGCCTGTTGGTTCATCGGCCAGCACTAAAGCCGGGCGCGTAACCAATGCTCGTGCAATGGCAACTCGCTGTTGTTGTCCACCCGACAAACGATTGGGCTTTTCATGTATGTAATTAGCCAGCCCAACTTCTTTTAATAAATACTCGCCATAAGTTGTTTGTTCTTTTGACGGCTTTCCGTATCGCAACATGAGTGGCATCAGTACATTATCTAGCACACTGAATGCGCTAATTAAGTGGTGAAACTGAAACACAAAACCAATCGACTCGCTGCGCAATTGCGTGCGTTGCTGTTCACTCATACCTTGGGTCAAATGCCCTTGGATATGCAGTTCTCCCGATGAAGATACATCGAGCAATCCCATAACATTTAATAGCGTACTTTTACCTGAACCAGAAGTACCGACTAAAGCTACTAATTCACCTCGCCTGACCTGCAAAGAAATATCATGCAAGACATGGTTTTCTAGTGGCGTATAGTGATTGAAAATTTTATTGAGTGACTCCAGCTGCAATACAACGGGTGAGTCGAAAGACTGTGTTAACGGCTGGGATTTAGAATTAGACATAACGAATGGCTACCGCAGGATCATATTTCGCTGCACGGCGCGCGGGAACCATCGCGGCAATAACGCCGGCGGTGGTGGCAATTAAAATCGCTGATAATAACGTTGCAGGTTCCAATCGAATCAAAAATAAGCGCTCGCCAAAAGAGTTGAAAAATTGCACCAGGCTGTAACCTACTAATACGCCTAATAGTGAGCCTGCAAAACCCAGCAAGCCACCTTGTAATAAAAAGATGCGTAGAATTTGCTGCTGCGAACTGCCCATTGCTCTTAAAATTCCAATTTCGCGAGTACGCTGCACCACACTTACTGCTAACACGCTGGCAATACCAAAGATCACCGATATAGCAACGAAGACTCGAATCATTTGTGTGGTCATCGATTGAGAATTTAGCGCGTTGAGCAGCTGACCATTACTCTCCATCCAGCTTTGTACATGAAGCCCCGTTAATTTTTGAGTGCGCCGCGCCCAGTATTCAGCCGTGAATACATCGGATATTTTTAACTCTAACATTGTGATGCCCCCGGGTAGATTTAATAAGGATTGTGCTTGCTTTAGGCCAGTATAAACATAGCGGCTATCCAGTTCTCTTACTCCTAATTCAAAAATGCCCGCAACGTTCATGACGGCTTGACGATTATCACCGGCATCCAAACGTAATTTATCACCGCTGCGTATGCCTAAGTCTTTAGCCAATTGACTGCCCATTAATACATTGTTGGCACCCACACTAAAGTGTCCTTCGAGCAGGTAGTCTTTAAGTTTAATAATGCCGCTGTAGCGTTCGGGATTTATGCCCATAATCGCGACGGAAGCGCGTGCGTTGCCTTTTTGAGCAAAAGCCGGCCCTGAAATAAGGGGTGAGACAGTATTCAGTACTTCACTCTGATCGAGAGTATTGAGCACTGCTTGCCAGTTATTGATAGTTTGTAAACGCTGAGCACGAGGGCTTTCTAATACCCACACATATTTGCCAGCGGGAGTTTCTGAAAAATTATTCTGTTGGCTCGTGGCTTCAATGCGAATATGCGCTTGGGTACCTAACGTTTTTTCAATGATGTTACTTTGCAGTCCCATCATTAACGCCGTAATAAATACAATGACGGCTGCGCCTACCGAAATAGCGACACTGATTAATAAGGTTTGCAGCGGATTATCGGCGAGAAAGCGCAGAGCAATGCGCCATTCAATCCACAGGGAGTCACGTAAGCGGGCAATGCGGTTAACGAATAACATACTGGACCTGTTCAAAGCTCACACGAGCGCGCAGGCCATTCATTATATTTTCATTCGATAAATTATTCGCTTGAACCACAATATCACCTTGGGCTAGGCCTGAAATAATTTCACTGTGCGTCATATTGCGTAACCCCAGTGTTACTTCGACTGAGTTAACGTCGCCATTTTGCCAGCGTAAAACGTGTGTATTCCCACTTGGGTGGATAAGTAGATAGTCATTGGGTAAGACTAAGGCATTTTCACGTTCTGCAGCAATGATATTGGCTGATACCGTCATGCCTTGCAGAAAGTTTGGGTATTTATTTGAAAGATCAGGCAGTACCTCAATATGCACGTCAATCGTGCCACGTCCGCTATCAACGGCTGGAGCAATAAAGCTTACAAGGCCAGGTACTGTAATATCTGGCCAAGCATCAGCAATGAGCTGCACGGGTTGTTGTAATTGCAGGGGAGCAAAGTTTTTTTCATCAAGCGCGATAACCACTTCTAGACTATTGTTAGTGATATCTTTATGACCTTGGTTGTCGTTACGGGCAACTTCCAAAAGTACTTTGCCGGGTTGCACTAAGTCACCGGGTTCGACATTGCGGGTTTGTACTCGTCCTGTAAAAGGGGCATAGATACGGGTTTTCGAAAATTCAGCTTGTGCGCTATTAATACGCTGCTGGAGTAGCTTTTCTTCCGAACCGTTAACTGCGAAAGAATCGGCTGCCAACTGAGCGTAAGTTAATGAGGTTTTAGCATTTAATTCCGTGTGCTGTGCTTGCTCAACCTGTTCGGTAGGGAGCATGCCTTTTTCTAAAAGGTCTTCGCGACGTCGAGTTTCACGACTGGCTTGGTTTAAATTATTACGCGCTTCTACTAAGGTGGCTTGTGCTCTAGGACGACTTATTTTTTTTAGTTGTTGCAGTAACGTTTGCGCTTGAGCTAGGCGAGATTGCAGCTCTTCTGGATTCAGCTCGATGAGCAATTCACCTTTATGAACCCGATCACCTTCGCGTACATGGCGAGTAATGACTGTCCCCGTGATTTCGCTGCCAATACGGGCTAATGACTGATGACGTACTTCACCACTGGCCACAATTCGTAACTCGAGAGGCATCAGTTCAACTTTTATTGCGGGTAACACTGGGCCGCGCCATTTTTGCACACCTATCAGTGAGCCAATAAACACAGCAACAATAAAAATTACATAAATAATGCGCATTTAAACCTCGTTAGAATACGATGAAGCCCATTCGATGGAGCGGATAGAAGCCTATAATACAGAAGAATGGGTATACGGAATACAATCAGATGTATTTTTGAACGCGAGGATTCATTACATAGGCTATCTGTTTTAAATACACGTTAAAGTTGTATTTAAAACTAATAATTAAGCGTTAAAAGATAGGCCATTAGTTAGGTCGATTTAGACATAGACTTACTAATAGCCTTTTCTTGATATAGCGTCTTTAATTAATTTTCTATAGCCTTTGTGCAGCTGTTGAGGTTGTCGATTTTACAAACCCGAGGTAAATATTTTGTCGAATGAACCCCGTAAATTAAGCAGTAGAATACAAAAGTTATTTGATACCGTTGTGGATGTTGTCTTTGGTATAATACTTGTGTTTATTATGATTGGCATTGCAATTGGTACTGCAAAACTCTTTATTACTACCTGGGATTTATTGTCTTTTGAGGGGGTCACTGGCCACTATATAAATATAATAAGCGACGTATTAACGCTGTATGTTTTGATTGAGTTATCGCGATCGTTGGTAGAATACTTTTATACACACCGATTGCGATTAACGTTTATTATTGATGCCGCGATTGTATTTGTTTTACGTGAAATTCTAATCACTTTATTCAAACATGAACTTAAGCCAGAAATGCTCTATGCACTTTCTGCTTTTATTTTAGTGTTAGGCATTATTAGAATTGGATCTATATTTGCCTATCAACGAGAAAAGAAAATTTTAGCCTAAAAATTCCAGTTTTCCTTATGAATAACGATCATGAATAGTGGTGAAGCTGCTAAGGTATTTAAGACAGAGGGCATCTTAACTATAAGATACTAGTTAAGAATGTTAGTAATGGATACATACGAAAATGAACTTCTGTATGGGGTAAACCGCGCGGCATCAGCCAAGGTACTGTCTTATCATAATTATGTGTCGAAAGTGGTCTTGGTTTGTTTTTTAAGTAATCTAATTGTCATTCAAAAATTAATGATTAGATTGAGATTGATAGTAAAAAGCTATAGTGTAAATAGAAATAAACAGTTTCACATTCAGTGAGGAATGATCAATAGTGTAGTTAGAAAACAAAGTGATATTTTGCGGATAAGAAATACTTTTCATTCGAAAAAAGGAGATTCATCAATGTCTAATAACAAGTGTCCAGTAATGCACGGTGCTGCTACAGAGACCAGTATGTCGAGCGTCGCATGGTGGCCAAAGGCTTTAAATCTCGATATTTTGCATCAGCATGACAGCAAGACAAACCCTATGGGGGTGGATTTCGACTATCGAGAAGCCGTTAAGAGTCTTGACGTTGCTGAACTTAAAAAAGATATGCGCGCACTCATGACCGACAGCCAGAAGTGGTGGCCAGCGGATTGGGGCCATTATGGGGGTCTTATGATCCGTATGTCGTGGCATGCTGCGGGTACGTACCGTATTGCTGATGGTCGCGGTGGCGCGGCTACCGGTAATCAGCGTTTCGCTCCTTTAAACTCTTGGCCTGATAACGTGAACCTCGATAAAGCGCGTCGTTTACTTTGGCCAATCAAGAAAAAGTATGGCAACAAGCTTAGCTGGGCCGATTTAATCGCTTATGCAGGTACGATGGCGTATGAATCCATGGGTTTAAAAACCTTCGGTTTTGCGTTTGGACGTGAAGATATATGGCATCCAGAAAAAGATATTTATTGGGGTGCGGAAAAAGAGTGGTTAGCCCCAAGTGGAAGCGAAGGCAGTCGATATTCTGGAGAACGTGATCTTACTAATCCATTAGCGGCTGTCATGATGGGTCTTATTTATGTCAACCCAGAAGGCGTTGACGGTAATCCTGATCCCCTTAAAACAGCGCATGATATTCGTGTCACTTTTTTACGTATGGCTATGGATGATGAAGAAACGGTTGCCCTTACTGCAGGTGGGCACACCGTTGGGAAGTGTCACGGTAATGGTGATGCAGACTTACTAGAAGCCGAACCTGAAGGTGCTGAAATAGAAGATCAAGGCTTTGGTTGGTTGAATAAAACTAAGCGTGGTATTGGTCGTGACACCGTTTCTAGTGGCATCGAAGGTGCTTGGACTTCCCAGCCTACTCAATGGGATAGCGGTTATTTTCAACTTTTACTTAATTATGAATGGGAACTTAAGAAGAGCCCAGCCGGTGCTTGGCAGTGGGAACCGATTAATATTAAGGAAGAAGATAAGCCAGTCGATGTTGAAGATGCTTCGATACGCTTTAACCCGATCATGACGGACGCCGATATGGCGATGAAAATGGATCCTGAATATCGTAAGATTTCTGAGAAATTCCATAACGATCAAGACTATTTTTCTGAAGTGTTCTCACGTGCTTGGTTCAAACTGACGCACCGTGACATGGGTCCAAAGGTTCGTTACATCGGTCCTGATGCACCTAAAGAAGAACTTATTTGGCAAGATCCTGTTCCTGCAGGCAGTACGGCTTATGACGTGGAAGCGGTGAAAGCTAAAATAGCGGCCAGTGGCCTAAGCGTCAGCGACAGGGTGTCTACTGCATGGGACAGCGCAAGAACGTTCCGCGATTCGGACAAGCGTGGTGGTGCTAACGGTGCTCGTATTCGTTTGGCACCTTTAAAAGACTGGGAAGGTAATGAGCCTGCTCGTTTGGATAAGGTGTTGTCCGTACTTGAGGTGATTGCAACTGAGTCGGGCGCAAGTATTGCCGATGTGATTGTTCTTGCGGGTAACTTGGGTATTGAACAAGCGGCAAAAGCGGCTGGCATTGATATAGCGGTTCCTTTTTCAGCAGGGCGTGGCGATGCGACTGCAGAGATGACGGATGTCGATTCTTTTGATGTTCTGGAACCTGTGCATGACGGATTTCGTAACTGGGTCAAGCAGGATTATGTTGTTAGTGCAGAAGAAATGTTACTGGATCGAACCCAATTAATGGGCTTAACCGCTGCTGAAATGACTGTGCTAGTGGGTGGGATGCGAGTGATTGGCACCAACCATAATAACACCAAGCATGGTGTATTTACCGATCGTGAAGGCGCGCTGACCAATGACTTCTTCGTAAACCTGACTGATATGGGTTATTCGTGGAAGCCTACGGGCAAAAACTCGTATGATATTTGTGATCGTGAAACAGAGCAGGTTAAGTGGACGGCAACAAGAGTTGATCTTGTGTTTGGCTCTAACTCGATCCTTCGTTCTTACGCTGAGGTGTATGCGCAGGATGACAATAAAGAAAAATTTGTAAAAGACTTTGTTGCCGCTTGGGCAAAGGTTATGAACGCCGATCGTTTTGATCTTGTCTAATCTGATTTAAATTACAATCAGGTAGGGCAATAGATAGGACAATAAATAGGACAATAAATAGGACAATGACAGGTGGTTTTCACCCCCTGTCATGATTTAACACAATTCAAACTCTGGAAAAAAAATGACTGACATCGATATTGGTATAAGCAAAGAAAACAGAACAGAAATTACAAACGGTTTAAAGAAGCTTTTGGCTGATTCTTACACGTTGTATCTACAGACACATAACTTTCATTGGAATGTAACAGGCATGCAGTTTCGTGAATTGCATTTGATGTTTGAAGAGCATTACACCGAATTAGCGTTAGCCGTTGATGATATTGCTGAACGAATTCGTACACTTGATGTGCCGGCTCCTGCAACGTATAAAGAGTTTGCTCAGCTGAGTTCAATTGAAGAAGTGGAAGGTGTTCCAAGTTCTTCTGAAATGGTTAGGTTGTTAACAAAAGGCCATGAACAAGTCATAAAGACGGCTCGTGAAGTTTTAAAAACAGCTCAAGGTGCTGACGACGAATCAACAGCATCATTAGTCTCTGATCGTATGCGTATACATGAAAAGACTGCATGGATGTTGAGAGCCACTACTAAGTCATAAATAAGTTTTAATCTGCGTCAGCCACAACTTTAAAATACGTTAGATATTTTAGAGTTGTGGTGTTTTACAGCCCTTCAGTACTCTTTTTCTATTATTTCATGCTGTTTATTGACAAACCCATCATAGTGAACTTTTTTAAGTTTATGTTTTAGTGTTACTCTAGAAATTACAGGTGTATTAGTGTGTAAAAACTATACATCATGAGTTCAAATACTATAAGTCGAGCTGGGTCATCTATTAATGGGTTATTTTACCAATCAGCAATTGCAGTTGGTTATTACACAACTTGATCAGGCTATTTACAGCCACAATCAATGGTATAAAAAATTACTGCGCGTATTGATTACTCATCAGAAACCAGATGAGTCTGACTTGATGCTCGATGCTCATAAACAATGCTCTTTTGGTCAGATGTATGAGAACCTCCAAACGACATTCATACAAGAAAATTCAGAATTTATTTCACTTGGGCATGAGCATGAACTGATGCATAACAATGCTCGTACTTTGCTTCAGCGAACGGTGGATGGTTTACCTATTTCATTGGAGGAATGGGACTATTTCGATAATAGTCTTGATAAGATGCGGTTTGCTTTTCAGGCATTACGTGATGAGTTTTCTGAAATTGTGCACAATCGAGATCCACTTACGGAAGCACAAACCAGAGCTAATTTATTAACTGAGCTCAGTAGGCAGCAATCTCTTGTTCAAAGAGGGCTGCAGTCATGTGCATTAATCATGTTTGATCTTGATTATTTTAAAAAAGTTAATGACGAATACGGTCATTCTATGGGTGATGCAGTGCTTGTTTCGAGTATTAAGTACGTTAAGTTAATTCTCAGAGAATACGACCATATTAATAGATACGGGGGGGGGATTTATTATTTGTATGCCCAGCACAACGATAGATCAAGCCAGTCTAGTCGCAGAGCGAATACGTGAAAGTATTGCCGATCAGCAATTTGAATTTGATAATCTCAAAGTAACCGCTTCTTTTGGTGTTTCGTTGTTGAGTGACCCTAGAACGGTCAAAGAGTCGATAGATTGTTCTGATAAAGCGAAGCATAAAGCAAAATCAGCGGGTCGTAATTGTATTGTGGTTGAGAGTTAAAGTAGAGCTCAATAACAGGATTTTATTAAGGATTAATTCATGTCTTTATTGTTAACCGTCATTACATCAACACTGATCGCGGGTTTGGCTATGCCGTTAGGGGCAACGATTGCCTACTTTGAAAACATTAGTGAAAAGTGGATTGAAGAAGAATTCAGGCACGGTATTATGGCTTTTGGGGGTGGGGCACTTTTATCTGCCGTTGCCTTGGTTTTGGTACCTGAAGGTATTGAAAATCTAGATCCATTACCTGCTTGTATCTGGTTTATATTAGGCGGACTTAGTTTCATGCTGCTTGATATATATCTTAAAAAAATAAACACTCCCGCAAGTCAGCTTGCGGCAATGCTTTCTGACTTTATTCCAGAATCTATTGCGTTAGGAGCAGCATTTGCAACGGGAAGTAACAGTGCATTCTTGTTAGCAGGCCTTATTGCATTACAAAACTTACCTGAAGGGTTTAGTGCCTATCGAGAATTAAATTCATCTCGCATCTACACACCGACTAAAATTATCTTTATATTTACTTTAATGGCGGTACTTGGTCCTATTGCCGCTGTTTCTGGTTACTTGTGGCTATCAGAATTCCCCCAAGTTATTGCTGCCGTTATGTTATTTGCTTCTGGTGGTATTCTGTATTCAATTTTTCAAGATTTGGCGCCACAAGTAAAACTAAAGAAGCACTGGGCACCACCGCTGGGCGCTGTGTTTGGTTTTGTTCTTGGTATGTTTGGCTTAATGATGACAGCATCATGATTCATCATTTTTAGTGTTAGTGGGCTTGTACTTTTTTAAATAATAACGCTTTGTCAGTGAACACAGCAACAATTCAGTGCTTAATGTTTTATAGGGTTCGAGGCTGTTTATATATATTACTGCAATGATTAAATAATATTCTAAGCCGCTAGAATGTTTAAAAAATTGACAGGTGTCATATTTATTGAACTTATAATCTATTCAGCGATATTGTAAGTCTTTCAATTATTTAAAAATGATATGATCGCTACTTCTATGTTGTATCTGTACATATTCTGCTAGTGACTACGATATTAATTTATGATTGATAATGATTTCTACCAAAAAAATTATAAAAAAACACTGGGCGTTACTGAGTTAATTGCAATTGCACTGGGAGGGATGGTTGGGGGTGGGATATTCACAATTCTAGGAATATCGGTTTCTATGATTGGTGTATTTACTCCACTGGCGATAATTCTTGGGGGAGTAATAGCGTCCCTTGCTGCTTACTCTTATATAAAACTAGGTGTTTATTATAAAGATGAGGGAGCGACCTATTCTTTTTGTAAGAGAACATTTCCTCGCTCCCCTTTTGCTGCGTCACTGATTGGATGGTGGGTGATATTTGGTTATATTAGTACCCTTGCCCTTTATGCTTATACTTTTGCATCCTATGCCACGAGTAGTTATTCTTTTGATAATACTGAATTGGTAAGAAAATTTGTTGCAGGTTCTATCATTTTATTCTTTGCCCTTGTAAATATTTTGAGTGTTAAGGGGATGGGTAAAATAGAAGATATTATGGTGTATACAAAATTGCTGATACTGGCAATAATTTCATTTGTACTGATTAATAATAGCCAAACGACGCTTCCTATTCTATTACAGAGTGAGAAAGACATAAGTATATTGTCTATATTGATCGTTGCTTCACTGACGTTTGTTGCATACGAAGGATTTCAACTTGTTATAAATGCGGTTAATGAAATGGAAAGTCCAGAAAAAAATATTCCTAAGGCTATCTATTCCGCTTTATTTCTTGCTGTGTTTATTTATTTCGTTATTTCACTTGGTGCTATATTGGCTATTCCTTTTGAATCAATTATTCAAAATAAAGAGTATGCGCTTGCTTCTGGAGCAGCAACGGTACTAGGCCATTGGGGAACAGATCTTGTTATTCTAGGTGCTTTATTGGCCACGAGTAGTGCTATTAATGGAACTGTATTTGGTGCTTCAAGGCAAATGGCGGTCATTGCAACCGACGGCTATTTCCCTGCTATTCTTGCTAAGCGACACAATAATATCCCAATTTTTTCTATTATCAGTATGGCCGTCATGGCATTTTTATTAGTATTAGCAGGCAGTCTTGAGGTTATTCTAGAATTTGGGAGCATTACCTTTTTATTAGTTTCGCTATTAATGGCTTTTACAAATTATAAAATCCGTAAACTAACAGACTCTTCAACGCTTATTACTGTGCTGTCAATCTTGGGACTCTTTGCAGGAACACTTCTTATTTTATATTACGAACTTAACGACCAGCCACAGCAAGTGGTATTTATTTTAGGGCTGTATGTTATTTTAACTATTACTTCGTGGTTATTTTCTAGAAGCCAAAATCATGGACTCAGATAAATAATGAATTGGTTTTCGGTTGCACTCAGGTATACAATTATTTTAGTTAAAAACTTCTAGCGACACTGGATAGATTATGGAATTTAAAGACTATTACAAAATTTTGGGTGTGGATTCGGGGGCTGACAAACAAGCCATAAAGACCGCCTACCGAAAGCTTGCCAGAAAATATCATCCAGATGTTAGTGATCACCATGACGCTGAATCTCAGTTCCAAGAAGTAACCGAAGCCTACGAGGTATTAAAAGACAAGGTAAAACGAGCTGAGTATGACGAATTACGCCTTTACGGTGGGGCAGAGAAGGAATTTAGACCACCTCCAGGATGGCAGTCATCTGGTTCAACGGCAGGGAGTCATCAACAAGGTGACTACTCTGATTTTTTCTCTTCTATGTTTGGTAATAGTGGTAGCTCTAAAGCGGGTGGTTTTAATAGTCGCCAGCCTTTCAGCCAACGTGGTCAGGATATTGAAACAGAGCTGCCAATCTTCCTCGAAGATACGCTTTCTGAAGGTTCAAAAACAATTTCATTTCAATTGCCTCACAAAGACGAAAGTGGACGTATCACTCAGGTAAATAAAACCCTGAATGTTAAAATACCACCCAGTGTTGTGGATGGTGAGCGTATTCGTTTGAAAAAACAGGGTGCTCCAGGTATGGGAGAAGGCGATAATGGCGATTTGTATTTACGCATTCGCTTGGTTCCTCATCCCTTGTTTGATGTGGAAGCACATAATTTAATTCTTACACTTCCGATTGCTCCTTGGGAGGCCGCACTTGGCTGTAAGGTAACGGTGCCAACCTTGTCTGGAAAAATTCAATTAACGATCCCTGCTAACAGTCAGACGGGACAGCGCATGCGAATAAAAGGGAGGGGACTTCCAGGTAAACAGCTTCAGGGCGATCTTTTTGCGGTGTTGAAGGTTGTGATGCCACCCTCAAGTAGTGAATCTATTAAGGAACATTGGCAGCAGTTAGCTGAACTGTCTCCCTTTGATCCTAGGTCTGAATGGAGCAAAGTCTGATGAGTGATAAGCCATTAACGTATTTGAGTTTTACAGAGGTTTGTTTGCAAACCGGTGCGGCAGAAGATTCTGTTGTTGAAATCATTGAACAGGGCATTGTCGAACCAATGGGCGCTTCATCCAGTGAGTGGCAATTTACCCCTATGATGCTTGTTTTGACAAAAAAAGCGGTCCGAATGCATCAGGACCTTAACGTCGATTGGGCGGGAGTGGCGCTGGCAATAGAGTTACTGGATGAAATGGACCAGCTCAAAGAAAGAAACCGTTATCTTGAACGCCGTTTGAGTCGTTTTTTGGATGAGTAATAGACTTAAACCGAAATCAATACTTGTTTTATTGTAAGAGTTGTCTGATTAATAATAAATAGGAGGGCTGTATGGTGCGATCGCTTTTTTTACTTTTTAGCGTAACTGTTTGTCTGAAGGGATACGCGGATATTAATCTGACTTCATTGAGTAGTCGTGCTATTCAAGAATGGGACGTTGAAGTCTTTTCAGGTGAAACAATTTATAGCATTGGTGAATATAAAGGGCGGTTGGGATTAAAAGCACTCAGCAATAATACAGCATCTGGATTGGTCTTAAAAAAGCAAATTGATCTTACCAAAACTCCTTACTTAAGTTGGAGTTGGTTAGTCGAAAAACAGTTACTTGAATTAGAGGAGCGCAGTAAAAGCGGCGATGACTTTACCGCTCGCATTTATGTGATTATTGATGGAGGTCTTCTGTTTTGGAGAACTCAATCATTAAACTATGTTTGGTCTAGTAATCAAGACCAGGGGTTAGTTTGGAATAATCCATTTGCGGGTTCAAATGTTAAAATGATCTCTATTCAAGGAAAGGCGTCAAAAACAGGCCACTGGTATGAAGAAAAGCGCAATGTATACCA
>JBNMPQ010000038.1:0-14003 GCA_051276935.1 Oleispira sp.
GCGTTTACAATGTTAACTAGCAAGCATTCTTACACCCGTTAACAGTTCAGTTATACGACTTAACAAAAGCCACGGATCGTTACCATCGCCCTTGATGGCACGATCGGTCTGTTCGGCCGTTTGCAGGGATTCAAACAGATCGGCTTGCTTTAAGCGTGATAACGCAGACTTAAAAGGAGGTTGTTGTTTGGGCCAAATATTTTGTGACTTAAACCCCTCTGTTATGCGTTGAGGGCCATAAGATTGTAAACTGATCAATTGTCGAATCTTTCGAACAATGGCACCTAATATCATGATTGCTTCATGACCTTCAGCCTTTAGGTGGCCTAATATCCGCATCGCGTCACCCACATTGCCTAGTAGGCAACTGTCTGCGAAAGTGAATGCATCATAGCGTGCGTTATCAGCGGTGGCTTCTTCGATCAATTCGATACTGATTTGTTGTGTGCCCATCATGCGCATTTTTTCAATTTCTTGAACGCCTGCCAGTAGGTTGCCTTCTATACGTTGAGCGAAGAGCGCAACAGCATCTTGGCTAGCACTCATGCCTGCTGCTTGAATGCGTCGCTGTAACCAGCCAGGTAATTGATTTCTGTCGATGGGCCATATCGCAATAAAGACACCCGCGGTTTCAAGCGCTTTGAACCATTTGGTCTTTTGGGTGGCTGCATCAAGGCGCGGTGTCACAATTAAAACGACATTGTCTGGATTTGGATTGGCGGTGACTTCTAATAAGGCTTTGCCTTTATCACTGGGCTTACCATTGGGAATGCGTACTTCGATTAAACGGCGACTGGCGAAGAGTGACATTGCATTAACTTGATCTAACAGGTCGGTCCAGTCAAATCCGGCTTCTGCATGCAAAAGCTCACGCTCTTCTATGCCGTGTTTTTTAGTGGCTATGCGGATTTGATCACACGTTTCTTGAACCAGTAGCGGTTCGTCACCTGAGATGATGTAAAAAGGGGCTAGTTGCTTTTGTAAATGTGCGCCTAGTTGTTCCGTTTTTAATTTCATCTAAGATTCCTGTTGAGTAAAATTCGTTAATAAGCTCTTTATTTTAACGTTGCTTTTTTAAGGCGATTCATTAACTGACGAATCAAATCATTTTCCAGCTCTAGGCGTTGGGTCTTTTCTTCACTTCGAGTCGCAATAACGCTATTAATATCATTGCTGAAGATGCGACGACCACTGATATTCCATTGAGTGTCGGTGCCTTCTTCAAGCTGAATTAAACGTACTTTTAGCTCGGCATTCAATTCGTATTCAGCCGCTTGCCCTAGACTATTAACCGATAGCGTTAATCGCTTAATAGTAATCGGTGCGATCATTAAACGAACATTAGCGCTGGCATCACTTGGGAACACAACGCCATTAAACGTTAACTGCTGTTTTAGCCTTTGAGTAAAGCGATTACTCGCTTGGCTTTCGAGTGTCATAATTTGAACACTCGAGGGTAATTTAGTGATGCCCCGCAGATGCCACCCGCAGGCGGTGGTCGTCAATATGACTAGGGCGATCAGAAGCTGTTTCATACTATTTAATACTCTTATATTGCTCGCGTGTCGCGAGCAATAATCTCATTATCAAGAATTTAGTTAGCAACGATGTTCACAAGCTTACCCGGTATTACGATCACTTTGCGGATAGTGTTTTCGCCGATAAACTTAATAACCGCTTCATTGGCCCGAGCAATGGCTTCAGCTTCTTCTTTACTGACGTTAGCAGGCAATTCTAGCTTGGCGCGAACCTTACCGTTTACCTGCACAACCATTTCGATGCTGTCTTTTATGAGCGCTGTTTCGTCAACGATGGGCCACTGGGCGTCCAGTACGGAATCGGTATGACCAAAAGCGATCCATAACTCGTGGGTGATGTGCGGCGTGATAGGCGCAAGCATTAATATAATCGCTTCTACACCTTCACGGCCTACCGCACGGCTTTGCTCATCGTTTTTGTCGAGCTTGTTCAGGGCATTCAACAATTCCATAATGGCTGCAATCGCCGTGTTGTAAGTCTGACGCTGTCCCATATCGATGGTAACTTTCGCTATGGTCTCATGAATCTTACGACGCGCCGCTTTCTGGTCTTTATCTAGAGTCTCTAGATTTAAAGTCTCAGCTTTACCCGAGGTCAGTTCGAAGCTTAAGCGCCATAGACGCTCAAGGAATTTCTTAGCACCCTGTACACCCGCATCTGACCATTCAAGCGTTTGCTCTGGTGGCGCGGCGAACATGGTATATAAGCGGACAGTATCGGCGCCATAAAGATCGATAGCGGCTTGTGGATCTACACCGTTATTTTTCGACTTTGACATCTTGCTCATGCCAGAGAATTGCAGCTCTCGACCTGTAGCCGTCTCAGTATTAAGAGTAACTTTACCTTTTTCATCACGTTCAGTGGTTACGTCAGCAGGGTTAACCCATTCTTTGGCGCCATTTTCAGTGGTGTAGTAATACGCATCGGCTAATACCATTCCTTGGCATAATAAGCTCTTGAACGGCTCATCACTTTTAACCAAGCCCGCATCACGCAATAACTTGTGAAAGAAACGCGCGTATAGAAGGTGCAAGATCGCGTGTTCGATACCCCCAATGTATTGATCCACAGGCAGCCAATAATTCGCTTCCTCTGACTCAAGCATCTTGTCATGGCTTTGTGGTGAGCAATAACGTGCGTAGTACCAAGACGATTCCATAAAGGTATCGAAGGTATCTGTTTCACGGAAGGCAGGTTCGCCATCAATTTCGATGTTGGAGAATTCTGGGTTGTTCTTAATCGGTGAGTTAATACCATCCATCACTACGTCGGTTGGTAAGATAACCGGCAGCATATCGACAGGTGTGGTTATTGAAGTACCGTCTTGCTTTTGAACCATTGGAATTGGGCTGCCCCAATAACGCTGACGGCTTACGCCCCAGTCACGCAGACGGTAGTTAACCTTGATTTCGCCTTTGCCGTTGGTGGTTAACCAATGAGCGATGGTTTTGAACGCTTTGTTGGTGGGTAAACCATTGAATTCACCGGAGTTAACCAATATACCTTTTTCGGTATAAGCGCCTTCAGATAAATCGATGGCCGCGCTTTCAGTCTCGCCCTTTTTTGGCTTAGGTGCGATAACTTGCTGGATGTCTAGATCGTATTTAGTGGCAAACTCCCAATCACGCTGGTCGTGAGCCGGAACGGCCATAACAGCGCCTGTGCCATAATCCATTAAGACGAAGTTGGCAATCCAAACAGGCACTTCATCACCCGTAACAGGATGCATAGCTTTAATGCCGGTGTCGACGCCTTTTTTCTCAATCGTCGCGACATCGGCTTCTGCGGTGCTGGATTTTTTGCACTCCTCGATGAAGGCTTGAATCTCAGTATTTCCGCCATTCGTTGCAGCCGCTTGTGCGGCCAATGGGTGACCTGCGGCAACCGCAACATAGGTAACACCCATTAAGGTATCAGGGCGAGTGGTATAAATTTCTAACTCTTCGCTGGAGTCTTTCAATGCAAAGCGCATTTCGACGCCTTCAGAGCGACCGATCCAGTTTCTCTGCATGGCTTTAACTTGCTCAGGCCATTCATCTAGCTGGTCTAAATCGTTTAATAGTTCTTCAGCATAGGCGGTAATGCGAATGAACCACTGTGGAATTTCTTTCTTCACGACAGGGGTATCACAACGCCAGCAGCCGCCATCAATGACTTGTTCGTTGGCTAATACAGTTTGGTCATTCGGGCACCAATTAACTGCAGAGACTTTTTTGTAAGCCATGTCTTTTTCGACTAACTGGGTGAAGAACCACTGTTCCCAGCGATAATACTCAGGATCACAGGTCGCGAATTCACGATCCCAGTCGTAGCCAAAGCCCAAGCTCTTAAGTTGGGTCTTCATGTAGGTGACGTTTTCTTTGGTCCATTTTGCCGGAGCCGTTTTGTGCTTAATCGCCGCATTTTCTGCCGGCAGACCAAACGCATCCCAGCCCATTGGCTGCATAACGTTTTTGCCTTGCATACGCTGGTAACGAGAGACTACGTCGCCAATCGTATAGTTACGCACGTGACCCATGTGCAGTCGTCCACTTGGGTAAGGGAACATCGATAGGCAGTAGAATTTCTCTCTGCTAGCATCATGGACCGCTTTGAAAACTTTGTTTTGCTCCCAGTGTTGTTGCAGCTTGCTTTCAAATTTCTTTGGCTGATAGCTTTCTAACATGGGGGCAGGGGTATGGGACGACTGAGACATAGTAATAATCTTGTAATTCAGGGTTCGAATAAGGGCGTCAGTTTACCCTAAGCTGAAGGTGGCGGGTAGCCTTGTCATTAGAGGATGCAATATTGGAATAGTTTAGCGAATAGGGAATGATGTGAAAGACAAATAATAAGTGTCATTAGTAATGCTAGTCTTTGAGTGAGGATTGTTATTGAATACAGTGCTTATTTTTGAAATTATTATTTAGAATAGCTTAATAATAAATATTAGGTATCATTCGATTTTAGCTAACATTTACTGATTATTGTTTGTTTATGACAGGATGGGATTAAATATTGAAGTCTAGAGTCACGCGTTTTTCTGGAGCCATTCTCGTTTATATTTTGGGTGTTTTTTTAATTGCATCTATTAGCTATATCGAAGAACGAGAACGCTTTTTAACCGATATCGATCAGCGTTTATTGGCCGCTGCAAGCAACATTCCCGCAATACTACCTGGAAATTTTCATGATATTGCTCGCACGGCCAACGCTATTTCTGATGAGCAAGACAAGCACAATTTAGAGCTCATGAGTCTCCACGCCGGTAGTGGTGATTTAACCTATCTTTATAGTTATGTGATGGTCGACGGTAAGATCTATTTCACCTCTTGTAACTATACCCAAGACGATATTAAGAATAATAAAGTTGTTACCTATTGGACGGATTACCCGGAAGGTGCGCCTGAGTATTTTGAGGCAATGACTGCGAAAGAGCCTATTTATGTAACGGCGGGCGATTCTTGGGGATTATTTAGAACCATTCTGATGCCAATGGTTTCACCTGAGGGACTTCCTTATGTGGCTGCGGCCGACATGGATATCACGGTTATTGAAAATTCTCTGCAACATGCTGTTTTATACGTTATCGGGATGAGTATTGTATTACTCGCTATTGCCATTCCTTTAATTCTGGCGTATCGCAGTACGTATTCTGAAATGAACGAAGAGTTAGTGACACTGAATAAACAATTACAATTGGATATTGATCAGGCGCTGATCTTGGAAGCAGAGCTTAAGCAAGCGACTCATAATGCGAATATGGCCAATGAAATAAAAGGGCAGTTCTTATCTAATATGAGTCACGAGTTGAGAACGCCGATTAACGGTATTTTAGGGATGAATCAGTTATTACTGGATACCTGTATCACCGCAGAACAAGAAGAATACGTTGAATTGTGCAACATGAGTGCGCAGGTGTTGCTGGATACAGTGAATCAAATTTTAGATGTTGCAGCCATTGAAGCGGGTGGTTTAAAGGTGCAGAGAGAAGTGATAGATACCGAGGCCTTTTTTAATGGCATTGTTACTTTATTTACTGCGGAAATCGCTGAAAAACGTTTAGATTTGGTATTAACCTTTACTAATAACGTACCTGCTAAAATTGATGTCGACCCTGTAAATTTCAGAAAGGTGCTGATTAACCTTATCGGTAATGCGATTAAATTTACTCATGCGGGCGGTATCCGTGTCGTAATTGGTTGGCATAATGGCTGCCTGCAAGGTGAGGTTAGCGATACGGGGATTGGGATTCCTGATATTGCGAGTAAGCGAATTTTTGAGACCTTTCAGCAAGTTGATAATTCTTATGCTCGTGAGCATGGCGGTACAGGCCTTGGCCTGCCTATTTCGCGACAGATTTGTAATATGATGCAGGGCGAATTGTCGTTGCATCATTCTGATAAAACGGGTTCGACATTTAAGTTTTTTGTGCAAACCAAAGCTATTGGCCATTCTTCTATTCAACCGATGCCAATTCCTTCTGGTGATGGGTTATGTGTTTACACCGACTCTCTTTTATTTAAGCAGTGGATTATTGATGAACTAGGGGCTGCAAATGTCGATGTTCTGTCTAGCTCTCAGGAGGCTTTACTGTCGCCTAAGAATTATTCGTTTATTTTAGTCGATAGTGCATTAAGTCAGGCCAAATGTGAGAACATTTTGGTGCAAATAGATTCAAGTAAAGCTCGTTTGATTTGGGTGAACTGGGTTGGGCAACGATTTGCTGTTGGTAAATCGTATGTTCGTACGTTACATAAACCGTTAACCCGTTCGTCGTTATTAGCGGCCTGTTCCTCTGATTCAAAAATTAAAAATTAAAAATTAAAAGTTAATCGACTCATAGATCTAAATCATTTTTTAATGAATTAATGGACACTTTAAGCTCACTCTATTTGATAATTATTTGTATTTACTGATACTGCACTAAATATCGTAATTCCAATCATTAGAATAGAGTCAGTATGGGTAAATTAGTCTGTTATATGTTTTTTTTATGCGTTGGTTTCGCGCCTGCTGGAAGTTATGCCGAATTAACGGGAACTGAAAAATTATTGGCTGAAATGGCTGTGATTCAAAGTAATGAGCATCTATTAAAAGCAGCGCTAACAGCGGCTAAAGATAGAGTGCTACTGTGTGGAAATTGTCACGGTAAAAATGGCAATAGCGTGCGCGATTACATTCCTAACTTAGCCAGCCAAAATGCAGCGTATTTGTTTAACCAGTTTGAATTATTTGGTAACGGTGAGCGTAAGGATTACGTGATGAGCCGTTTGGCGAAGCATCTCACCCGGCAAGATCGAATTAATATTGCACTCTACTTTTCTCAGATGCCAGTGGAGAGTCGAGCTCAGTCTGGTGTTGGTAATGCCAAGGGTGAACAAATTTATAAAAGCCTATGTTTTACCTGTCATGAGCAAGATGGGCATGGCTCTGGTAGTTATCCTCGCATTGCCGGGCAGCCTTATAACTATTTAGAAAAAACTTTAAATGGCTTTGCTGGCGATAATGATAGGCGGGCGCATTCACCGATGGCTATTATTGTTCGCAATATGGATAAGCAGCAACTGCAAGACGTGGCTGCTTATGTGGCGAGTATGCCTTAGCTTAACTGGCTTGCTGATACGGTTGCACCTGTTCACGTAGGTCATACAAATCATCTTGGTTAATCTGTAGAAATTTAAGCGGAGTTTGAAGACTTTGCATGATTGTCTGCTCATTATCTATTTGATCCCAATAATGCGAATATTCAGGACTGATTGCCTTGGAGATTTTTAATAGCGCCAATAGCGTTGGCACTTCTAAGGGCAAGTGCTTCGGGTCCTTTATGACCGCTTCAGTAATAGGTTGGTAGCGTAAACTAAGGCTGATATTCTGATCTAGATTCCAGTATTTAGCCAAATCATAGCCCTGTTGGTAATGATCGCTGGCAAACAGTTCACGCTCTAAATAACAGAGCTCTTTGGCTGGTAATCCTATGTATTGTTGGTGAAAGGCGCGGTATTTAGGAAAGTTCTGCATCATGATAGGAATACCTGCGGAATGCAGCATACCTAAACTATAAGCTATTTCTGTATCAATAATAATAAATTGTTCTGCAATCATCGAGCATATATGAGCAACTTCGATGGCACTATTCCAGAAACCTTCTAGTAAGTCGTTAGACTCTAAGCTACTACGCACAATGACACTCTGTAATAAGGTCAATACTCTGGCAACGCCAAGAGTGACTATTGCTTGTTCAATTGAGCTTATCTGTTGGTTACGACGATAAAAAGGGCTATTTACGACAGAAAGAAGTATTGAATAGAGAGCGACATCTTTTTTTATTAGTTGTGCTAGGTCATCAATATCGGGCTCTGGGTTTATCATCAGTTTCTGCAGTTCAATGAGTAAATCTGGACGTGGCGGGATAATTAACGACTTAGACATAGGACCTCATGGGTTTTAATAAGCGGTGTTATCAATCTAAAAGACCATTATTGGGTACTATTCCTTAAAAGTAATTGGCTATTTTGTCAATGAATGTGAGTTTGATCGGTCGATGTTACCAATTGTAATATGAATATTGTGATGATGTGCTGGCTACTCACGGTTTGCTGCCATAGAATATAACTATGAAACAGTTAATAGACCCTTTTGGGCGCACCATTGAATATTTACGTATATCCGTCACTGATCGCTGCGATTTGCGTTGCAGCTATTGTATGAGTGAAGATGTTGAGTTTTTGCCTCGCCACGATATCTTATCGTTTGAAGAAATTATTCGATTGGCGACAAGTTTTGCTCAGCTGGGTGTGAAAAAAATCCGTTTAACGGGTGGCGAGCCACTGATGCGGAAAAAGTTGCCTGAGCTAGTGGCTAGTATTAAAGCCATCGAGGGTGTTGAAGAAGTCGTTATGACGACGAATGGCACTTTACTTACGCAATATGCTAAACCGTTGTTCGAAGCGGGCTTATCACGTTTAAATATTAGTTTGGATACGTTAAACGCTGAGCGATTCAAAAAACTCACTCGCCGCGATCGACTGCAGGCTGTACTTGATGGTATTACTGAAGCAAAAAAGTATGCTTTCGAAAGCATTAAATTAAACGCAGTGATTATGCGTGGTATGAATGATGATGAGATTGTGCCATTGACTGATTTCGCCTTAGAAAATGGTTTAGATATCTCTTTTATCGAAGAGATGCCATTAGGTGAAGTGGGCTATGATCGCAGCGTCACTTTTTTATCCAGTGCTGATATTAAACGTAAAATAGAAGAGAAGCATACTTTAGAACTCTCCAGTTATAAAACGGGGGGGCCAGCGGTCTACTCTGCAGTTGAAGGTTATCAAAGTAGAGTTGGTTTTATTTCTCCGCATACCAATAACTTTTGTAGCGATTGCAATCGAGTAAGGCTCACTGCCGTTGGGCGTTTATTATTGTGCTTAGGAAATGAAAATAGTCAGGACTTGCGCACCATTATTCGTGATGGCTGTTCTGATGAAGAACTAAACAATACATTAATCTCTGCATTACAATTAAAACCTGAAAAGCATAATTTTGATTTGGCCGAAGAAGTTCAAATTTTAAGGTTTATGTCACACACAGGCGGTTAAATTGCCTGTCTTTTATTGCATATTTTTACATTAATTTATTGTTGAAAAGTGTGAAAAAATAACAATTGTCTATTATAAAGTAAGATTGGTTAATCCGAATCAATTGTAGAATTCTTACTAAAGCGAGTGCTATAGTAGTTGTGCTCACAGAATACTTACCTTGATAATTATGATAATAAAAAAATGTCAGTAAAAACACTGCCCGACCAAATTACAGATTTATTAATAGCATTAGTCTACATCGGTAAACTTGTACCGGGTGATAAATTACCACCCGAGAGACAGCTTGCAAAATATCTAGGGGTTGATAGAACTTCTTTACGCATGGCGTTAAGAACTCTAACGAGAATGAGGGTAGTGCATACTCTGCAGGGCTCTGGTATAAAAATTCTTGATTACAAACGTGATGGTAACTTGGGATTCTTGAGTGATTTGTATCAAATTAATGAACTTGAGTTAGGGGGTGATTTCTTATTGTCAGGTTTAGATTTCTTCAGTCATGCTATGCCAGCAGCGATGAAAATGTCTGTAGAAAAAGGTACGAAGAATTCACAAGGGAGAATTCTCGGTGTCGTGCATAAAATGTATCAGAGTATGCAAAATGGCGACAGCCAACGCGAACTTGCAAAGTTAGACGTAGAGTTGATTGATACGTTATTAGAATCTACCGGAAATGTTTTTATGCAAGTGGCAGGCAGCAGTTCTCGGCAGATACGCCAAGCGTTAACAGAAAAGAGCTATGAGCTGATTGATGTGAAAGTTCATCTTGATTGGTTAGTAGGCATGATGATGCGCATTGTCAGTGGTGTTTCAGATATTGATAAGATGGTGCGTCAATATGCAGAATACATTGATAAAATAACAAAGCCTTTGAAAAAATATTTATTAACGTTGCCTAAAGAACCCCGTTTAATTGCTTCGCCTTTACACAACGGCAAAAACATTATGGATTTAGATGACATAATGAATAAAAGTTCAAAAAATATTGATTCAGAATTATTCAATAATGAGTTATCAAATAATGAGCTATTAAGTGCTAATGATTAAATAATATAGTGAGCTGTTGTGACTGTTTCATCAGAAGAAGCCCAGCAATGCTGGGCTTTTTTGTGCGCGGCTTTTATAAGCCTACGGCTTCCTACGGTAGAGTCCTAATAAAATAATTAAAATTGTTGTTAGAAATAAAGGCCATAATCCAAACAGCATAAAAGGCGTAGAACCTTGTCGTGTTTGTGCTAGAGCAGTAAGCGTGGCTCTTTGACTGGTAGGCAGTTGCTTAATGATTTCACCTTTATGATTTACCAGTGCTGTGATACCTGTATTGGTTGAGCGTAATAAATAACGTTGAGTCTCTAACGCGCGCATCTGTGCAATGGCCATGTGTTGCTTCGGACCCAATGAATCCCCAAACCAGGCATCATTACTAATCGTTATGAGTAGGTCCGAGCCCTTTGCCATACGGGCAACAAATTCTGGGTACACAATTTCATAACAAATAAATGGCGCAATTAAAAATAACTGCTCATCTTTTTCAATTTTTAATAAATCCTGCTTGTTATCTCCTTGTTTGAAACTGGACATTGGTAAATCGAAGAATGGCAATAGTCCACGTATCAATTCTTCTAGTGGAATATATTCACCAAAAGGGACAAGTTTTTGTTTGTGATACAAGCCTTCACCCATCCCAATGGCTAGAATACTATTGTGAAACTCGCCTCTAAAAGGACCTTGGGTATAACGAAATGGAATACCCGTAATCAACGCAGTCTTGTTATCAATCGCTTCTTGGTTGATTGTATCGAGATAAGATTGGAATTGATCTTTTAGTGCGGTAACGGCCGTTTCTGGCCATAGTACTAAGTCACTGTCCCAGTGTTGTCTTGTTTGTTCTAAATAAGCATTAACCGTTGGCATACGTTGTTCGGGTAACCACTTAACTTCTAGAGCAATATTTCCTTGCACAGCACTCACTTTTAGTTCGTTTGTTACTTCCGTCCAGCTGATACTCTGTAGAAAAAATCCGATTGGCCATACGATTAAAAAAATTAAGTAGTGAATTTTTCTATTGCGTAAGCTGAAATAAATCGCAGCAGCACTAAGGGCTGTGAAAAATGAAAGGCCATATACACTTAGAATAGGTGCCCAGCCATTAAGCCAAGTATACAATTGTGCATCCCCTGCAAATAGCCAAGGGAACCCCGTTAGGAACCAGCTACGGAACCATTCATAAGCAAACCATAACGCAGCAAAGGCCAATATAGAAATAATGGGTTTATTGTATTTTTGATTATAAAAACGCTGAAAGAAAAGCATAAAAAGAGCAGGAAAGGTTGCTAAAAATGCGGAAAATAGTCCGACCATGAATATCGCCAATACGGCTGGTGTGCCTCCATGGTCGTGCATGCTGACATAAATCCAAGATACTCCAACAGAAAACTTGCCAAAACCAAAAAACCACGCACGGATAGCGGCTTCTTTCGCTGAGCTATTGTGCAGGCAAAAGAGTAAGCCCATTAAAGAGAGTATTGCGATGGGCCAAATGAAAAAAGGCGCGATGGCAAAAGGAAAAACCAACCCTGACAGCAAGGCGATTAAGCGAGGCTGTGCGATGAGTTTTTGAACGAGAACCATATAAATCCTTGATGTAGAAAACAAAAAAAGAAAGCACTAGGCTTTCTTTTTAAATTATTCAGCTTTTAACAAAAAATTAATCGACGGGAGTCACTTCCATTAAATTAATTCTTCGTCCTGTGCCGTTAACTACTTTAAATCGCCAGTCATTGATCGTAATGGCTTCATCGCATTCAGGAACACGGCCAAAGTGTTGAACCACAATACCGCCGATGGTATCAAATTCTTTCTCGTCAAATTTAGTCTCAAAGTGCTGATTAAAGTCCTCTATAGTGGTGAGTGCTTTAACCATGCGAACATTGTTGTCGAGCTCTGTAATGAAGCTATCATCATCATCCTGATCATGCTCATCTTCGATCTCACCCACGATCTGCTCAAGTACATCTTCAATGGTGACGATGCCGGCAATGCCACCAAACTCATCAGCGACAATGGCCATATGGTTGCGGGTTGCGCGAAATTCTTTCAAAAGAATATTGAGGCGTTTGCTTTCAGGGACAAATGCCGCTGCTCGCAAAAGATCCTTAACATTAAAATTTTCAAGGTTTTCACTCAGAACAAGAGGCAGCAAATCTTTGGCTAATAACACACCCAACACTTCATCTTGATCTTCACCTAAAACAGGGAAGCGAGAATGAGCTGATTCGATAATAGAAGGAAGAAATTCTTTGAGAGACTCTTCGGCCTTGATGCAGACCATTTGGGAGCGTGGCACCATGATGTCACGTACTTGCATGTCGGAAACTTGCAATGCACCTTCTAAAATAGAAAGCGTTTCTGTATCTACTACGTTTCGCTCAGCGGCTTCTCGTAGTATTTCTTTTAGATCTTGACGGTCATTCGGATCGTCGGAAAACAAGGTTGATAGCTTGTCTAGCCAAGTTTTCGATTGGCTACTCAGTCGCTCTTCGCTCATGGAGTATTATTGATCTCTCAAATTACAATGATTCATTGCTTACTTTATAAGGCCTAAACCTTAAAAAGCAAGCATTTGGCGATTTATTATACTCTTTCAACCATCAAGCTACCAATAGAATAGCCCGCACCAAATGAACAAATTAGGCCTTTCTCGCCAGACTTGAAGTCATCTTTGTGTTTATGGAACGCAATAACAGAGCCAGAAGAGGCGGTATTGGCGAATTCATCCAATACAACGGGCGCTTCTTCCAGTGTAGGTAGACGTCCTAAAAGTTTCTTTGCCGCAAAATTATTCATGTTGATATTGGCTTGATGCAGCCACATGCGCTTTAGATCTTCCGCTTTCATATCGTTCTCTTTTAATTGCTCAGAGATAAAGGTAACGATTAATGGCAATAGTTCTTTAAAAACTTTACGACCCTGTTGCTGAAAGAAAGGCCGACTCTCTGGTAAATCATCAAAACAATAATCTGCATAAGACGCGTCACTGCGTATGTTGTCAGAGTACTGAGTCATTTGTTTAGTACCGATGATTCGAAAGGCATTATCGCTGGTGCAGGTGGCTTCGGGTTCAATAATAGCGGCAGTGGCAACATCGCCAAAGATAAAGTGGCTATCGCGATTTTTGAAGTTTAAGCCCGGAGTGGTGAATTCTGGATTGATGAATAATACACACTTAGCAATGCCCGCGGCGAGAGCGGCATAAGCGTTAATCATACCGAAGGTAGCGGATGAGCAAGCAATGCCCATGTCGTATGCGCTGCCTTTAATACCTAAGTCGCGTTGAATCTCTACTGAAATACCCGGGTAGTCTCGCTGACGGAATGTACTTGACACTATTACGAGGTCTATGTCATCTGCCGTTTTACCCGCTTCAGCCATTGCCTGCTTGGCAGCCGCAATGCCCATAGTGACCATTTCAGGTGTCTTGCCTTCTTCTGTCATCGGAAAAACGGGGCGCATAATATTAGGATCGATGATGCCGTCTTTATACATGGCGTAGCGAGATTTAATTCCAGAGGCTTTTTCAATAAATTCAGGCGTTGAACCTGCTAAAGCTTCTACATTACCCGTTTCGATTTCAGCAGCATGCTGCTCGTTGAATTTTTCTACATATTGGTTAAAGGCATTCACTAGCTCTTCGTTACTAATTGTATGAGGAGGGATGAATAAGCCTGTACCGGAGATAACGAACTGAGACATGTGCGGTAACCTAAAATAATTTGATCAGTAAATATGATCTCTATGCTATCAAAACTATCTAGATGGGTCTTGTGCGTCTGGCGTGATATGAGCACTAATATTCATTTTCACAAAAAAATTGTTTTTCCGATG
>JBNMPQ010000039.1:0-13936 GCA_051276935.1 Oleispira sp.
CCTGTTTCTATTTCTGTAGAATCATTGATCACACCTTTATGAAGAGGCGCCGTTACCATCGCGTGCCAATGCCCATCAAGGCAACCTTGGGTAGCAATGTCCAGTGTCTTAAGTACATAGGGACTATTGGCGGTATTTAATACCCCAGCAATACTCGCTTCGGCGATAGGAACATGCCTAACCCAAAGATGGCCGATTGTATGAATATGTGCAGGTTCATTTTCGTTAAAATCTGAAACAATCAGAGGTAAGCCCAGTTGCTTGGCACGGTCGAGTAATAATTGCTTGTCGCAAATTATTACAATTTGATAATCCCAAGCGTGCTGTGCAATCTGCACACACAAATCTGGACCGATACCCGCAGGCTCACCGGCTGTGATTGCTAAAACAGGCAGCGTAAGAGCAGGTATTGTTAAAGCAGAATCTGTATTAGAAATCGTCATCAATTATGACTCTTTAATATCAACATAAGCTTCAGAACGAATCTTACGCAGCCAAATAGGAAGCTCTTCTTCAAACTGTCGAGACTGCAGCATCTGATAAATCTGGTTGCGTTGAACCTGTTCACCTAGGTCGGTTTCTTTACGTTCTACAACTTGTAAAATGTGCCAGCCAAATTTACTTTTAAACGGTTTACTCAATACGCCAGGATCAATGTCGTTCATTACACGATCAAACGCAGGAACCATATCGCCGGGGTTAACCCAGCCTAAGTCACCACCGTTGGCTGCGCTCCCTGGGTCATCACTGTATTCTTTAGCCAGCTCAGCAAAGTTGTCGCCATTATCTAATTTTTTATATACTTGTTTAATGCGTGCTTTTGAATCTTTATCGGACCGAATTTCATTTGGCATCACTAGAATATGGCTTACTTTAGTTTGTAGAACCATCATGGTTGAACCACCACGTTTGTCGGCAATCTGAATAATATGAAAACCGCTGGCACTTTTAATGGGCTTAGATACTTCACCCGGT
Source organism: Oleispira sp. (assembly GCA_051276935.1). Classification (GTDB taxonomy): domain Bacteria; phylum Pseudomonadota; class Gammaproteobacteria; order Pseudomonadales; family Oceanobacteraceae; genus Oleispira. Next base: position 976 of record JBNMPQ010000039.1, read on the forward strand.
TCCATATCAATCACTGCATCGGCAAACAATGAAGGAAGTTGCGCTTGCTTGCGCCAACCTAAGTCGCCACCTTTTAATGCGTTACGGCCATTGGATTTTGCAATGGCTTGCTGTTGAAAGTCTGCACCGGATTTAATTTCCGCAACAATTGCATTTGTTTTAGTGCGTGCTTTTTTTATTTCTTCAGGGCTAGCTTGGCTAGGGATAGAAATCAAAATATGGCTTAAGCGGTATTCCGCTTCTGTTGCCATCTGACCTGCTTTAGAGGCTAAAAAATAGTCGATGTCTTGCTGTGAAATTTGCACTCGATTATTCACTTGGAATTTTTGCACGCGGCTGATCAACATTTCAGTACGAATTTGTTCAACGGCTTCACGGTAAGAAAGACCATCTTTCTTCAAGGCCTCACTAAACTGTTCAATGGTCATGCCATTTTGCTTAGCAATACGTTTTACCGTATCAGTGAGCTGTTGATCTGATACTTGCACGCCGCCACGATCAGCCATTTGCAGTTGGATACTTTCTAAAATTAAACGCTCAAGTACTTGAGGACGCAATACGCTATCCGGTGGCATCTGTCCGCCCATTTGACGTTTAACAGAATCCATTCGTGCGTCTAATTCACTTTGCATAACGGCGCTTTCATCGACGATGGCGGCAATATGATCTATGTCTACCGGGGCTGCGTTTGTATTAGCGGCAATAGTGAAGGCAGTACAAAAGGCAACGAAACCTAAAAGAGCTTTTTTATTCATAGAGTGTGCTTATTCCTATATCTTATTCGCTTTCAAAATCAAAATAGCGGCGGGTTGAATATCCGCGAATTGATTGATTCATAATATCATCTGGATTTGCCCCAAAACTGGCGAGGCCTTTCAACTCGATGCGTAATAACAATCCGTATTGCTTATCGGTATTGCTGTTTTCATCGGTAATGCGTTTACTTTGTTCTTGGTAAAGAACTTGAGCGCGCCAGCAGCAGCTTTGATATTCAAAGCCTGCTAGTGCTTCAATAACGGGGTCGACGGGCTGAATTTCATCGCTTTCATAATTCCATAAATCTTTTTTACGACTGCCGATTAAAGCCCAAGAATCGTTTATTGCCCAAAAAACGCCAAGGTCTAATTGACGAATACTCTCACTTTGATTTTCGCGCAAACTAATGTTCGCCATGTGATTCAATTTGTCGTTATATTCGATGCTGAATTGTTTTTGCAGTAAATCGTGCTGACTCTTTTCCCCCGTAACCTTAGGTGATTCGCCATATTCTATCATGCTGTACAAGCGCCATTCATCGTATGGATTCCAAGTACTTTCAATAATATCGGACGATTTTCTGCGACTATCGGCTTCACTTATAGTGCTACCCGATAGCTGAACACGCCTGTCTTCATGATAATAAATGCGGCCAATACTGGCATTGAATGTTTCTGTGCCATCACTGTCTTGTAAAAAGCGGGTGGTTAGGCCGAGTGTCGTTTGGTTGGCATCGCCAATACGGTCATTACCGTTAAAGCGATAATCTCGGAATAGTTGGCTGGTGTTAAACGTCAAAACGCTGCTATCAAAATTTGGAATGTCGCTTTGATCATAATAAGGCACTTGCAGGTGCATAATTCTTGGTTCAAGAGTTTGGATAAAACCAACGTCAAAGGCTTCTAGTTCACGCTCAAAAAATAAGCCTGCATCAATACTGTATTTGGGTATGGCGATGTTAGGGTTTTCTTCATATCCACTATCAATCAAATTTTGTTCTACATCACTGAGTTTATATTGTCGAATCTTGTAATCAGCTTTGGGAGTGATGTAGGCGAAAGGCCATTCAAAGGTATAGCTAACAGAAGAATCAAATACCAAGCGGCTACCGTTAATCGCACTGGTACCCGTGAGCTTGTCATTATCGCGTTTAAAGTGTGTGACTTGGCTTTTCATGGAGCCTGTTAAACCAGAAAAAGAATCAGGAACAAAGTTTAAGTTCAGTTGTGGAAGGCGCTTATACGGGCGGTCAGATAACTCAATGGTATCGTCAACGGTTTGGTAGCTCTCTGCTAGAACATCAAAGTGCCAGTCGCTTTTGTCATAATAAATCTCGCCACGGGTTGGCATATGAGTGTCACGATTAATACCCAAGCTGGAGTTGGTATCGTTTATAAATTCGTTATCGCTGATTTCGTTATAAACCAAGCGATGATGCCAGTAATCATTAATATCACCTCGTTGTTGATAATTAATTAACCAGCGATCTTGTCTGGGTGTATTGCCGTCTTCCTGTAAATAACTGCGATCATTTTTTAATTCAGCATAATTTAATTCACCATAACCAAAGATGCTGGTGAGATGACGAACTTGGCCTTGCCATAATAATCCGTGATCCAATAATTCTTTTGGTGTAATGGTGGCATCAACTTGAGGATGCAAATTAACATAAAAAGGCACGGACATTTCGGTCGCTTGAACTTCGCCGTTAATACTAAATGTAGGATCTAAAAACCCGGTCATGCGTCTATCGTCTATAGGAAAGCGATAATAAGGTAGGTACATGATTGGAACTTCTTTAATTCTTAGTTGGGTATGCCATGCACTGCCAATACCGTTTTCACGATCGAGATTAATCTCGCTGGCTTTAATATCCCAATCATTCTCACCGGGTTCACAAAACGTATAGGTTGAGTCTGTTAATTGAACTAAAAACTCACCTTTACTGTTGATACTTGCAGCAGTGCCCCGCATATGAGTGCTCGGAATAGAATATTCACTTTTCTCAAGGGTTGCTGTTTTTTGATTCGTTTGCGCACTGTCATTTATCACGGCGCGCTCGCCAGACATAACCAAGTCTGACGTTACTATATTAACGTTGCCATTGAAGGTTGCATTGCGATCAGCTTGCGACCAAGTAGCTTCATCGCTGAAAATCTTTTTACCTTGCTGGCTAAACTCAACCTGCCCATTAAAAATGGCATTGCCTTCTTTGTTAACACTGGATTCGTCTGCTTCGATTAGTATGCTTTTTTCACGGCGGGGTGTTATGCCAACAGGGCGGTATTTTCCAGAACAAAATTCAGGCAATGTCGCGATCTCGTCAGCGTTGAGCACTTCGAGTGGGTACCAAGATAAAGGACGGAAAGCGTAATTAGTGGCGAGCTTATCGTGTACGACAGCACCCTCTTCACGACCGTCGTTTGCACTGGCAAATTGGGTAGAGAATGTACTAAAAATCGTAATTAACAGGGAAAATACTTTGTTCATGTTAAATCGGAGAATCCGATCGATCCTTATGCTATGGTGCGTAAATAATGAAAAACGTCTGTGCAAAGCACAGATTGTAGAGCGACTTAACTCAAGAGGCCAGTATGGGTAAGCGTCAGGAAGTTTTAGCCCAATGGGCTGCCGATCAGATCAAACTACTTTATCAGCACAGTATACCTGCTCAAATGGTAACCGTATCGGGTGATGCTAGTTTTAGGCGATATTTTCGCATCATTTATAATGAAAATAGTGTGCAAAAGCACTGGATCGCTGTAGATGCGCCACCAGAACATGAAAATAGCCGTCAATTTGTTGATATTGCTAATGTTTGGTCCTCTGCCGGAGTAAAAGTTCCCACGGTACTTGCCTTTGATGAAGTCCAAGGATTTATGCTGCTAGAAGATTTTGGTGATGTGCTGTTACACCCAGAGCTCACCGCCGACGCAGCCGATGGCCTATATAAATCAGCGATAGACTCTTTGATTGAGTTGCAGCAACTGTCCCGTACCGACAATATTCCAAAATATAATGGCGAATTGTTACATCGTGAAATGGCCCTATTTACGGACTGGCTGTGTGAAAAATACTTGGGTTTAATACTTTGTTCTCAAGAAAAGAGCATGTTAGGTCAGGTATTTCAAACCTTGGCGAACTCGGCGTTAGCGCAACCTCAAGTCATGGTACATCGTGACTATCACTCACGTAATTTGATGGTTTGTAAAGCCAATCTTCCTCTGCATGATAAAGATTTTATTGGTATTATCGATTTTCAAGACGCTGTGTATGGCCCTATTACTTATGACTTGGTATCGCTGTTAAAAGATTGTTACATCCAATGGCCACGTGAGCAGGTATTAGGATGGTTAGCCTACTTTAAAACCCATAGTATTAACTTGAAGGCACGTGTCGCATCGGACAATGTCAGTGAAGATCAGCTTGTGCGTGATTTTGATTTAATGGGCCTACAACGTCATTTAAAAGCTGCTGGTATTTTTGCTCGCTTAAGCATTCGTGATGGCAAGCATGGTTATTTAAACGATGTGCCAAGAACGTGCGAATACATCGTGCAAGCTGCTCAAGTGTATCCAGAATTTTCAGAATTTAGTGCATGGTTAGAATCGGTATTCTTGCCTGCTCTAAACCAAAAACAAGTGGTTTAAAGGAATATTGATTTGAAAGCTATGATCCTTGCCGCCGGTTTAGGTACTCGCATGAGACCTTTAACCGATCATTGCCCCAAACCTTTATTGCCGGTTGCGGGCAAGCCCTTAATTGTCCATCACATAGAACAACTTGTGGCTCTGGGTATTCACGATATTGTGATCAATCATGCGTATCTAGGTCATATGATTGAAGAAACCTTAGGTGATGGAAGCCAATTGGGTTGCCGTATTCAGTATTCCGCAGAGCAAAAAGCGTTAGAAACGGGGGGGGGGATTTATAAGGCGTTGCCTCTGTTAGTGAATAATAACGATAACAATGAAAAATCTGAGTCACCTTTTTTATTAGTGAATGGCGATGTCTGGCTTGATTGGAAGCGCATTAAAATACCACAAGAAATTCACAGTCTGTGTCATCTATGGTTGGTGAATAATCCTGAGCATAACCCTGAAGGCGACTTTGTTCTAACCGACTCACATGATGTGTTTGATAAAGGCGATCAGCTGGCGAGTGATAAAGCCGCGCTGACTTTTAGTGGAATTAGTTTATTAACACCCGCTTTATTTGATGCGGTGAAATCCGAGTGGTTAGAGTTAGGTGCATTTCCATTAGCGCCGTTATTAAGACATGCGATGGCACAAAATAACGCAACGGGTGAGCTTTATACTGGCCACTGGGTCGACGTAGGAACGCCTGCACGATTACAACAAGTAGAAGATCTACTAACCGCAGAGCAGGCGACGAAAAAGATGGCAGGCACATTATGAAAATTTGGCTAGGAAAAATAGTGGGCGCGGCGCTCGGGCTTTTCAGCGGTGGGCCATTTGGTATTATTATTGGAATGATCGTAGGGCATTTATTAGATCAATTTATTGAACGCAATATGTTGGCGGATAATTCTCAGCAATCCCCACCCAATACCAATTCGTCATTGCAGCTGCAGATTCAGCAAGTATTTTTTCGTACAACATTTCGGGTAATGGGGCGTATTGCTAAAGCCGACGGCCATGTTTCGAATGAAGAGATAACCGCTGCACAACATATTATGAGCCAAATGGGACTTGATGGAGATATGCGCCAGCAAGCGATTCAGTTCTTTACCGAAGGAAAGGATGAGCACTTTGATCTTAGTCCTGATTTACGTCGCTTAAAAGAAGCCTTAAACCACCAGTCTTCACTGTCGCAAATGTTTTTAGAAATACAACTCAGTGTTGCTTATAGCGATGGTCAGTTGTCGTTAGAAGAACGCAGAGTTTTAGATCGTTTATGTCGAGATTTAGGCATTTCAGCGTTTCAGTTTGAATGGATTCATTCACGTGTTAAAGCCGCTATCGCGGGTGGTTGGAACTCTAATAGCCGTGCTAATAGTAAAGGCTCTCAAAGTAATAGAGGACGAAACCGCAGTGCGCGTTCAGAAGTAGCAACGGCCTATGCAGTACTGGGTGTAAAAGCGGATATCAGTGACAGTGATTTGAAGAAAGAATATCGCAAACTGATGAGCCAGCATCATCCTGATAAGCTGGTGGCGAAAGGGTTACCTGCTGAAATGATGAAGCTTGCAAAAGAGAAAACCCAAGACATTCAAACGGCTTACGATAAAGTTCGCCAAGCGCGTAAAAACCCATAGCCTCGCGCAATAAAGGTGCTTGACTTAGTTACAAATGCACTATCTTGGTGCAAGTATTGCACGATAGCCCAGACCAGTAAGACCTGTTATGATGCTGCGCCTATTGAAATGTCAACTTTGTTATGGGCTCAACGCACTTTATTGTGCTGTGAACATACAGATTGAGTTAAAACAGTGCGATTGGCCTGTTATGTGCTTTAAGCAGACTTACTCCCTAAAAAATACGTGAAGAGACGGTTATGCCACAAATTGTTACTACAGAAATGACCGAACTCGTGTCACCAGGAATGGCCAATTTTTCTGGCAAGATGCACGGTGGTGAATTATTAAAGTTGCTTGATAAAGCGGCATTGACCTGTGGTATGCGTTATAGCGGTTTTTATTGCGTGACACTTTCGGTTGATAAGGTGGTTTTTCGTGAGCCAATCTTTATCGGTGAATTAGTAACACTGTTAGCGACAGTGAATTACACCGGTCGTACTTCGATGGAAATTGGTATTAAAGTGATTGCTGAAGATTTAAAAGGTAAATCAGTACGTCATACCAATACGTGCTTCTTCACTATGATTGCCGTGGACGATGACGGTAAACCAACTAAGGTTCCGCCGGTGATTTTAAATACAGCTGAGCAGCGTTCACGTTGGGTCAGTGCCGAAAAGCGACGTGCTGCAAGTATAAATCTTGAAAAAGAGTTAAAAGAAAGTGCTTAGTTACAAGAAAATGCTTAGTTAAACTCTAAACATTTTTAAAGATTAGTATTACAAAAAAGGCCACTAACTGATGCAGTTAGTGGCCTTTTTTGGTTAGAACCGTTTTAATAAAGAGCGGGACTAATATCCTGTTTTAAGAGCGATTATGGTCAACAAGATCTTTAGCAATTGCTTGTTCTTGGTCAAGTGACTCATCATCAATCTTGGTCTGTGGTAGTAACAGGTTCATAGTAATCGCAACTATACCGCATAAGCTAATGCCTTGCAGGCTGAAGTCAGCATTACCAATTGCCATACCACCAATACCAAATACTAAAGTAGTCGATACAATTACTAGGTTACGTTGATTCGCGAGATCGACCTGAGCTTTCACCAAAATGTTCATGCCAACACCCGCAATAGAACCGAACAATAAAATTAAGATGCCACCCATAACTGGAGCAGGGATAGTTTGTAGTGCGATACCAAACTTAGCAACAAACGCCAAGATGATTGCAAAGCAGGCTGCCCAAATCATGATACGTGGATTAAACATTTTAGTCAGCATGACAGCACCCGTCACTTCAGAGTAAGTCGTATTTGGCGGGCCGCCTAACAAGGCTGCTGTTGATGTTGCAATACCATCACCCAATAACGTACGGTGCAAACCAGGCTTCTTGGTATAGTCTTTACCGGTTACACTACCGATCGCTAAAATATCGCCCACGTGCTCAATCGCGGGGGCAATCGCCACCGGCAGCATGAACAAGATCGCTGCAATATTGAATTCAGGTGTAATAAAGTTAGGGATTGCGAACCATTCACTGCTTGCAACGGCTTCTGTACTGACCATACCCATGATCGACGCCATAATGTAGCCGACAAAAACACCGGCCATAATGGGCAGTAAGCGGAAAATGCCTTTGCCCAGAGTTGCTACCAACAAGGTCGTTAGCAGCGCTGACATAGAAACAATCAAGGAATCGACATAAGGAAATAATTCAGCCGCGCCATCGCCGGTTTTACCCATCGCCATATTCACGGCAATCGGTGCTAGGCCTAAGCCAATCACCATGATGATTGGGCCCGTCACAACAGGAGGCATTAAACGGTGTAAAAACCCAGCGCCACGCACGGCCACCATGGTTGCAATTGCAACATACACCAAGCCTGATACAAACAAGGAACCCATCGCCGCAGCAACTCCCCAGGTTTGAACGGAGTAAGCAATCGGTGCGATGAATACAAACGACGAGGCTAAAAAGATAGGCACTTGTTGTTTGGTAATAAACTGAAAAATCAGCGTACCGATGCCCGCGGTGAATAATGCAACGCTAGGGTCTAGGCCTGTGATCAGTGGCATTAATACCAGTGCGCCAAACGCCACAAACAGCATCTGCAAGCCCGCAAGGGCATTACGCCAAGTGGGTTGGTTGAAGCTGCTTTGATCAACACCACTGTGTGATAAAGAGTTGTCCGGCATATTAATTCCTTAAACGTGAATAGAGAGGTTATGTTTTATTTGTTAAACGCTACTTGGTTCCGAAGATCTTATCGCCAGCATCGCCCAGACCAGGAATGATGTAACCATCTTCATTCAAATGATCATCGATTGAAGCGGTATAGATATCCACATCGGGATGCGCTTCTTGAACCTTTGCAATGCCTTCAGGTGCTGCGACTAGGATCAGTGCGCGAATGTCATTACAACCCGCTTCTTTAAGCAATTCGATGGTCTTGTTCATTGAACCACCTGTTGCTAACATTGGGTCAATAATTAAGGCCATACGCTCACTGATATCACTGGTAAGCTTTTCGAAGTAGGTCACTGGCTCTAGAGTTTTTTCATCACGATAAAGGCCTACAACACTGATCTTGGCACTTGGCATTAACTCTAAAACGCCGTCTAACATACCGATACCTGCACGAAGAATCGGGACGACGGTCGCTTTCTTACCGACTAAGCGCTGGCCCGTTAATTGACCATCCCAACCTTCCATTTGAAAGTCTTCAAGCTCAAGATTTTTTGTTGCTTCATACGTTAGTAAACAACCCACTTCTGCCGCTAGCTGTCGAAAGCTACGAGTACTCATATTTTTGCCACGCATTAGGCTGATTTTGTGCTGAACGAGAGGGTGTTTGATTTCAAATACTGACATGTTTATTGATCCGGCTAAAATTTTACTTATTCTCACATAAAACGATCTAAAAGTGAGGTCAAATATGACTATTTTGTTCGATTGATCAGGAAAAATATGAACAATATGCTTTGAAAGCGGAATGGTGAGAGCAGCCATTTAGTAGGATAGCTGGTAAAATGGCTGAAATAGATCATTTTAGGAACGACCATGCCCGTAGCCGGTGTACGCCACATTCTTGTTAAAACCAGTTTAGAAGCCAACCGAATACGTGATCGTATCGTCAAAGGCGCTGATTTTGCCAAACTAGCCAAGCAGTTTTCTGAGTGCCCATCGGGTCAAAAAGCAGGGGGTGATTTAGGGGAAGTTAAACCCGGCCAAATGGTGCGTCAGTTTGATAAAATCGTTTTTAAAAGCGAACTCATCAAAGTTCATGGCCCAGTAAAGACTCAGTTTGGTTTTCACTTGATACAGGTCTTGTATCGGACTTAATTGCGTTAAGTTGTATCGCTAAAAACACACTCCTACTAAAAATATTATTAATATTAACACCGAATGTCGGTTTTGATATTAATGGAGTGTTTGGAGAATTACTAAATAATCTAGGTGATGTTAGTACGTAAGTTGACTTGTCATGATTATCAGGGAAATGGCCGTAAATCAATGCTGTTAATTAGTATTGTATGGCCATTAATTAAAGTTGGTCATAAACTGACTTTTTCATATGGAGTGAAATAAATGAACAAAAAATATTGGACGTTCCCATTTGTATTCTTATTATCTGGCTGCGATTTTCTTGGGCTAAATGAACCATTGTATGAAAATACGTGTAAGTTTGAGCGAGAGAATGTAAAAGCGTTAGTAGAAAATAAAGATGATACCGGCATAGAACAATCATCTTTCTACGATGAGAAAGATGTACTGAATGCAGTGAATTCAGAAAGTATCGAAAAGTTAAAGATGATGCTGGGTCAAGGTGCTTCGGGTGATATAGAAGTGCGTAGCCCATTTGAAAAAGATGGTACAGTACCTTTAATTATTAGTTTGATAAATGGCAATCATGGCAGCGACGAAAAAATAAACCCAGAATTAGATGTAATTAAAACTCTTATTCAAGGAGGCGTTAAAATTAATATCGCTGATGATGATGGTGATACACCTTTACATTATGCGGTGAAAAATAATAATAAAGCGGTGGTAATGCAGCTTTTGAAATGTGGCGCTAATCCTAAACCTATAAATAAGCGTGGTACCGCACCAATATTTAAAGCAACCTCCGTTGAAATGCTAAATTTCTCAATTGAACATAAGCTAGGTGATATCGCAGAAAAAGATAAGTGGGGAAATACTTTGTTGCATGATGCGATGCTTAGTTTTCCTGCTGAAATTGATAAGGTTCAATTTTTAACTAATAAAATTAATGTAAATACTACTAACGAAAGCAGCAGGAGTGTACTTCAGCATTTACTGGCTGTGGATAGTTTCTTTATCGATATAGAAGAGCTAGGAGAGGTATTGGTCGCCTCTGGAGCCGACGTTGATCTAGTAGACAGCAACAATAGAACGTCATTAATTAATGCAATTATCCGAGGTGATCTCAAAGCTAATTTTATTGAATTATTAGCTAACTCAAGTAAAAATATTTCATACCACGATAAAAAGAATAAATCAGCTGTGCATTATGCTAATGGGAATTCAGATTATCTAGAAATTCTTAGGGCCTCTGGAGTTGATTTGGCTCAGGTTATTTTCCCCAATGATGAGCGATCAACATTATTAACTGATGCTGCAGCTCATGATCAACTAGCGATCGTTGATTATTTATTGGCAAAGAAAGTAGATGTTGGTGCGGTAGATTTTACCGGCAGAACCGCTTTGAACTATGCTATCGATAATGATAATCAAAAAATGATACATCTACTAGAAGAGTATAAAGCGCCTAAAAATAGCCAGTCATTAATTAAAACGCAGGAAAAAATTTATTTGGCAGAAAAAAATAGGCCAAAAAATTTGGTTGAAGCTATCCAAAAGCAAGATATTGCTGAAGTTAAGGTATTGTATGTGAAAGAGAAAGAACTCGATGCATTTGACATTAATAAGGCAGGCCTAAAGGCAGTCTCTGTTGGCTATGTAGAGGGACTTAAGTTCTTAATTGATAAAGGGTTTGATCTTGAAATTCTGGATGAAGGCTATAGCTTGTTACAAAACGCCGTGTTTTATAATCAAATAGAGATGGCAGCACTTTTAATAGAGGAAGGGCTAGATCCCAACTATGTTAATAAGCCTGACAAAAGAAGTGTCTATACATTAACGTCAAACTCATCAAAAGCCATGTACGACCTATTAACGTCAAAAGGTATGGAGTACAGCCAAGAGTACGATAGAAATGTAGTTGCTGACGCTATTCGTTATGATAATTATGAGATGGCTAGATTCTTTATCGGTAAAGGATATTCATTTAATCAGGAAAAATATTTTGACCCAGATTTTCTTGAGAGTGATGTAATAAGAGAACAAGATGCTGAGCTTTTAAAGCTATTAGTTGATCAAGGCTTTGATATAAATACTCGATTTACTAAGCTGTTAACCCATGGAAACTTATTGTTTTTAGCAATAAAACTTAACGCTAGCGATATGATTGAGCCCATCTTAGAAGCTGGAATAGATGTGAAAGAGTTAATTGAAGGCAGTTCAATTTTAGCTATTGCTATCGAGAGTGGAAGACTAGAAGCAATAAAGTTATTGTTACAGTACCATCCTGATATTGATCTAAATAGTATGGGTGAAGATACCTTTATGTCGAAACGCAATGTTCTGTTGCAAGCATTAGAGCGAAAGCAAGAACTGCTTGCTGAATATTTTATATCTTCAGAGCTTAATTTTGATGTGCAGCAGCTAAACACCTTTGATCAAAGTGCCTTGCATATTGCGAGTGAAGAGAATTACCACGAATTGGCGGCGGTCTTAATAAAAAAAGGGCTGGATATTAACGCTAAGGATACATGGGGTAATACGCCTTTAATATATGCCACAAATTCTGGTTCGCTAAAAATAGCAACATTATTGGTCGAGGCTGGAGCCACAATCAATATTAAAAATAATAAAGATAAAACGGCTGAAAGACTTGCAAGAGGAGATGATAAGGAAGCTATTCTACAGTTGTTGAAAAATGGAAAATCTTAAATTTCATCCGTCGATAGTTAAATTTTTAAAATAATAAATAACGCTTTAATGCCTGTAAGATAAATGGTCTTAAAGCGTTTTTTATAAGAATGGTAGTTAACTATATTGATGTGTTCTTTGGTCGTAGTATAAAAAATACTACCACATCAGGTCATCAGGAATCTGATAATCGGCATATGGGTCATCTTCTTCAACTTCTTTCGATGCATTTTCTGCAATGTAGATAAAACATTCTTGGTCGCGCTGACGAATTTTTTCGGCCACACCTAAAGGAATAATCGCAAACGTTTTATTGTCTTGCTCTGGGCTGGTAATGGCTAGCTTGCCACGGCTTAGACGATCTTGAATATCTTCGTTAACGTAGACTTTCTTGATTTTGGTACCCGCGGTAAAGTTGTACGCTAGGTCGCCATTGATCGAGATTGTGTTCATTTTAATTAGTTGTTTGATTTGAGCGGCAATCGCTTTTACATTGGCAGCTGCTTTTTTCTCATCATTTAATACTTTATCGCGGATGATTTTTTCTTGCTTGGCTTTATCGGCTAATACTTTCGCTTCATCGATAATATCAGCGCCGTTACGGGCTTCTTTCACGTTTTTCTTTTTTTGCTTTTCGGCCTGCTTGGCTTTCTTTTTATCCGTTAGCCCCATGGCTAGCAGCTGTTCTTGTAATGTTAGTGCCATTCTCTTCTCGTTAATATAATAGTCATTGTTTTAAATGGTCTATTTAATGATTAAATATCGAGAGCTACTAGGTTGCTCTCGATATTGTGATAACGGGTTACTTAAGCGTTTATAAACGACGCACTCTGAAGCGACGACCTTTCATGTTTTGCTCTTGAATCAATCGTAATGCGATGCGCGCACTCGGGCGGGCTACCGCAACATACGCGTGATTTGGGAACATGTTGATCTTG
>JBNMPQ010000040.1:0-13732 GCA_051276935.1 Oleispira sp.
GAGCGCAGGCAAGAAAGTCTGATGGGAAATCAATAATCATTGCCTTAGGCAATTTATTTGACTTATCTCATAGCGCTTTTGCAATCCATGGACCATTATTATTACTCGTACACTTATAAGGATTCGCCATGAAAGGTTTGGAAATTAGCTTCCGTGATATTGAACACTCTGACGGTATCGAACAGTTGATACGCGAAAAAGCCGGCAAAATATCCAGCATATATGACTCTATAACCGGTATTCGGGCGGTTGTTGCCATGCCGCACAATCACAGCAACAAAGGCAAACTTGCTCATGTTTCACTTGAATTTGGCTTACCAGGCGAGACGGTTGCGATTACCAATGACAATCATGACAACCAAGCGCATGAAGATATGTATGTCGCAGTAAAAGATGCCTTCGAAGTCGCACAGCGTAAAATTCGTAAAATTCATGAAAAACGTCATGACTTAAAACGCCGAGCTGGTTCTGCTGCATCCCCTGAGATTGCAGAATAAAGAGACGAGTAGACGTAAAAAAGCCGAGCTTATTACTCGGCTTTTTAGTACTTAAATTAAACCTGTAAAACAAGAAATTAAACGACGATCTACAGAGCCCTTAAAGATAACCACCCAATAAAACAGCCAATAACCCTGGCCTTACCAAAGAAGCGTAAAGTTCACCCATAACCTCCGGTGTCTCCACCAAACCTTTTAATACCCAACGTTTAATCACCATAAAAGATGCCCCGGCTAAAAAATCGACCACATAAGGTAATAAACCCGCCTTGTTTGGCACATTGTGAGCCGTCATAAAACGCTCTACTACACGCTCAATGTAATTTTTAAACTGGCTTAGCATTAAGCTATCGATGTCAGTTTGTACCAATAAACGGGCAAACTCAGCATTATCGGACCATTGACGAAACATAATCGTAGCGATAACAGGATCAGCATCTTTACGCTGAGTAATGTAACCATCAATTTCAGCGTAAAATCTTTCAAACATTTCATCGATATGCGAAATCAATAAATCGTCTTTAGAGTGAAAATGTAAATAGAAGGTAGGTCGAGCAACGCCTGACTTTTCTGCAATATGCGCGACTGATATTTTATTATAAGGGCAGTCTTTCATAAGCTCTAACAAGGCATTGATTAATAAACGACGCGAACGCTCAACGCGCTTGTCTAATTCTTTTTCAGCCATACAAACATTGAATCCTTAATAATACCCAAGCATAAGTATGCTTTAACAAAAAAATAATAGACACAAAAAAGCCGAATCATTACTGATTCGGCTTTTTTCATTCACGTAAAAATACGTTCATGCTCACATAAGAAACTAGAACTGATCTGCCGTCATTCCGTATAAACAATCAGCGCCGCCTTTAACAGACTCGCTCAAAGAAAGGTATCTAGGCAATAAACGCTTAGTAAAGAAGCGAGCCGTCGCTAACTTATTCGCGTAATAAGGCTCTGAACCCTCTTTTCCTAATGCTTTCTCAGCCATCATTGCATACATGTATGCAAAAGAAACATAACCAAATACCTGAAGGTATTCGACCGAAGAAGCACCAATTTCATTAGCGTTTGATTGAGCTTGAGTAACAACCCAATCAGTCAAATCAGTCAAATTGGCCACGGCTGCTTTAAGCGGAGTAATGAACTCAGCCATTGCAGGGTTGCCTTCTTGGCTAACGCAATACTGAGTAATTTCTTCAGCATAAAGTTTATAAAAAGCGCCACCGTTAGGAACAATTTTACGGCCAATAAGGTCAAGCGACTGAATGCCGTTGGTACCTTCATAAATCTGTGTAATACGAATATCGCGAACATGTTGCTCCTGGCCCCACTCACGAATGAAACCGTGGCCGCCAAATACTTGCTGGCCGGCAACCGCTGATTCTAACGCAAGATCCGTCAAGAAAGACTTAACCACTGGCGTCAATAATGAAACCATTGTTTCTGCATACTGCTTAGTTTCAGCATCGTCAGAGAACTTAGATAAATCTAACCACTTTGACGCATACATAGAGAAAGCACGAGAACCTTCAGTATTTGCACGCATTGTCATTAACATACGACGAACATCTGGGTGCACGATAATGGGATCAGCTGTCTTCTCTGGAGCAACTTTTCCAGTAGGAGCACGAGACTGTAACCGGTCGTTAGCATACGTTACTGCATTCTGGTAAGAGTTCTCAGCAACACCAAGACCCTGAATACCTACTGCAACACGCTCGTAGTTCATCATGGTGAACATAGCATTTAAGCCTTTGTTCTCTCCACCGATCAACCAACCTTTTGCGCCATCGTAATTCATTACGCAGGTCGCAGACGCTTTAATACCCATTTTGTGTTCGATAGAGCCACAACTCAAAGCATTGGCTTCACCCAAAGATCCATCGTCGTTCACAAGAACTTTAGGCACTAGAAATAATGAAATACCTTTAGGGCCAGCAGGTGCATCAGGTAGCTTAGCAAGTACAAGGTGGATAATGTTCTCCGCCATGTCGTGCTCGCCCCAAGTTATAAAAATCTTGGTACCCGAAACATCGTAAGAACCGTCTGCATTGGGAACCGCTTTGGTACGAATAATACCCAAATCAGTACCACAATGAGGTTCAGTCAAATCCATTGCACCCGCCCATTGGCCAGAGTACATGTTAGGAAGGTACTTATCTTTTAACTCTTGGCTACCGTGAGCATCTAGCGATAAACACGCACCCGCAGTCAACATTGGCGCAAGACCAAAAGCAATATTTGAACCCTGAACCATTTCTTCAACTTGGCCCACCAGCATCTTAGGCATGCCCATACCGCCAAATTTAGGATTGCCGCCAAGACCACCCCAACCACCTTCGCTGTATGTTTGGTAAGCTTCTTTAAAACCTGGAGGAGCAGTAACTTCACCATTGCTCCACTTTGAACCTATTTCATCACCTTCACGATTGATCGGTGCTAGTACAGCGCCTGCGATTTTACCCGCCTCTTCAAGAATCGCATCTGCTGTTTCTGTATCAACAACTTCGGCCAAACGAGCGTTTTCAGCCCACATACTTGGTGCATCAAATACTTCATTCAACAAAAAGCGCATGTCGCGCAGTGGAGCTGTATACTCAGGCATTTCAGCGTTTCCTTAATTTAATGGCGTTTATAAACTGCGCGGTATTTTAAACCATCTAGCGCTACAGTCGACTATAGAGTTATCGAAATCGGTCAAATAAAACGAAAAAGTGTTTTAATTTGATCTATTTACCTAACAAATACAAAAAAGCCGCACTAAAAAGTGCGGCTTTTTTTATTCTCACGTGATTACTCACGCATTAGATTAGAACGCGAAATGTTCTGCATCTAGATCCATCAAGCTATCAGCGCCCGCAACCATGCTTAATGCATGAGTAGTCGTACGTGGCAAAATACGCTGGAAGTAAAAACGGGCTGTTTTAACTTTAGCACCGTAGAAATCTTCTTCTGACGTACCAGCCGCTAAGTTGGTTTGAGCAACCTTAGCCATTTTAGCCCACAAGAAAGCAAGCGTTGCATAACCAGAGTACATTAGGTAATCAACAGATGCTGAACCTACTTCTTCACGGTTTTGCATAGAGCTCATTCCGATTTTCATCGTTAGATCGCCCCACTCTTTGTTCAATTTAGCCAATGGCTCAACGAACTCTTTCATGTCTGCATCATCAGCGTTTTCTTTGCAGAAAGCGTGAACTAGCTTAGTGAACTGCTTTAAAGAAGCACCTTGAGTCATAAGAACTTTACGGCCTAATAAATCAAGCGCCTGAATACCCGTAGTCCCTTCATACAAGGTAGAGATGCGAGTGTCACGAACGATCTGCTCCATGCCCCATTCTGCGATGAAACCGTGTCCGCCAAATACCTGAACACCATGGTTAGCCGCTTCAAGACCGGTTTCAGTCAAGAATGCTTTAGCGATGGGTGTCAAGAAGCCCAACATATCGTCAGCTTCTTTACGCGCTGCTTCTGTTTCAGCGTTATGAACCAAATCAGCGTTCATAGCAGTTAGATATACCAGTGCACGACCACCTTCAGCAAATGCTTTTTGGGTAAGAAGCATTTTACGCACATCTGGGTGAACAATAATTGGGTCAGCTACTTTGTCAGGCGCCTTAACACCCGTCAAAGAACGCATCGCTAAACGATCTTTCGCGTAAGCTAGAGCGCCCTGGAAAGAACCTTCGGCAGCCGTAACACCCTGTAGAGCAGTACCAATACGTGCAACGTTCATAAAGGTGAACATGCAGTTCAAACCTTTGTTTTCTGGTCCAATCAACCACGCTTTAGCGCCATCGAAATTCATGACACACGTTGCATTACCATGAATGCCCATTTTGTGTTCCAAGGAACCACACTCAACAGCGTTACGCTCACCTGGAGTACCGTCTGCATTAACAATGAACTTAGGTACGATGAACAAAGAAATACCTTTAGTACCTGCTGGAGCACCAGGTAGACGTGCCAAAACGATATGTACAATGTTACCGGACATGTCGTGCTCACCTGCAGAAATAAAGATCTTAGTACCCGTAATGGCATAAGAACCGTCTGCATTTGCCTCAGCTTTCGTTTTCAAAATACCTAGATCAGAACCACATGCTGACTCAGTCAAGCACATAGTACCGGTCCACTCACCCGAGATAAGCGGAGAAAGATACATTTGCTTCTGTTCTTCAGTACCCCAAGCTTCTAAAGTACTTTTAGCGCCGTGAGATAAACCAGGGTACATGCCCCAAGACCAGTTAGCCGTACCGACCATTTCAGAAACAATTGTGCCTAAAGATTCTGGTAAGCCTTGGCCGCCGTATTCAACGTCAGATGACAAAGAAGCCCAACCATTATCAACATACTGACGGTAAGCTTCTTTAAAGCCAGTCGGTGTCGTAACAGATGCATCTGCGTTACGAGTACAACCTTCGATGTCGCCCGCACGGTTTATGGGAGCAAGAACGTTTTCACAGAACTTAGCGCCTTCAGTGATGATTGCATCAACCATGTCTGGAGTCGCCACATCAGCGAACACCGGTAGGTTTGCATAGTGAGCAGGAAAGTCTAACAATTCGTCAGCAACGAACTTAATATCACGTAGGGGAGCTTTATAATCTGGCATTAGAAAAACCTCTGAAACTTATGTTTATGAACGGCAAAAGCCGAATATCGATTAACTGATAATTGGGATCACAATATGAACAACCATCAAATTCAAACACTTGTTTGAAACATACGTTTGCAAGCTAATTTTGTCAAGCAAGTAAGATGAATAGCATAGAAAAAATAAAGCCGTCGATTGACGGCTCTGAAAATATTTTACAAGTTAGTCACTTAAGGCAGGCTATTTAACTAAACAACGGCATCTAATAATTGTCCAGAAGCCTTACTGGTATCATTTTGGCTAATAGCGACAATTATTTCATTAATTTTAGCCATCCGATCATTGGCCGCTTGAAAGTTCTGACTATTTGAAATCGATTGTATTTTTGACTCTGAACCCTGAGAAAATCCTTGAGAATTAGGTTGCCCATCGTCCTTAGAAACTCTGATTGAAGGCTCTGGCTTCTCAGCGATAGACGTTTCAGTGGGACCTGAACCGTTTCTGCTTTCAATAACGATCTCAGCCCGGGCTTGGTTTGCTTGCTGAGCAGCGATGGCTGCGACTTTTCGATCTTGCGAAGAGGGTTCTGCTGGGGCTAGAGCTGCACGTTGAACTAATTGCATCTTTTCTAAGGTCGCTTGAGGATTACCTTGAATAACACCCACATCGATTGGAACCTCACCCCCTACGGCATAGTTAACGCCATCTGGGCCTCGCTGGTAAGTGTAATTTGCAGAGCCAGCATATTGGCCACCGACAGCACTATGAGCATTTTCATGAGCCTGAACCTCGCGATCACGCTGCGATAACGATCTTATTAACTTTAAGTCTTGCTGCTGTTGCTGCTCTTGAATACGAGCTTGCTGCTTTGACTCATTTTCGGAGCGTTCTGAATTTTCATTAGATTGATCTTGTATTGACGCTGAACCCCCTTGTACTGAACGTGGATCTGCCCCTTTCTCACTTGAACCTGTTTTATTAGCCCTGTTTTCATTTCCTAAAACAGGGGTAATATCGGGACGGCCAGCGTTCTCTGGGGCAGTTTCTGGTTGTGCACGCTGATCGGGGATTGATCGAGATAAGCTAACATCTGAGACCGCTTCAACAGGTGCAAAGCTCGTCGAGCCTGCAGTTTCTCCCACTTGCGACAATAGTCCACCTTGTATCGGCGTTACCGGCAACACACTATTGGCTAACATACCTGCGCTTGATGGGATTTGCATACTCTCTCTGGCTACCTTTGCCTATTAACGTTGATGTTAAGCTTCTATATCTAATAACGAACCGATCTGTTTATCCGCCGCGTCTAGTACCTTGGCATTCAATTTAACGCCCTGCTCACCTTCTTTCAATTTTACCAAAGCATCGGTGACTTCTACTGTGCCTTGAGCAGGTCGAGCCGTTGTCGCCTCAACCACTTGCTGGGCAGCTTGCTTAACCTGCTCCGAGTTTTGTTGAACACCTGCAGTTGCAATACTGAATGATGAACCAGAAGTAGACCCTATATTCATAAATGCCTCTCTAATGCTTGATCTGATACGTGATGAATGGGCGTTAAATACCGTATTAACAACTCATTAACTTTATCCATCACTGTATACATTTTAAACAGCCAAACGCAAAGAGGCCAGCAAAATGCTGGCCTCTTTTAGACTATATCGTTATATAGCTCTATTTTTGTTAAAGCTTTTTAAAACTGGACGGGCGACTGCCGTTATTTTACCGCACTGTAAAACATCTCACTTTCAGCAGATTTAGAGACATCAGCGATCAATAAGTCATCCAATTCTTGAGGTGGCTGAGTCACTTTATGCTCTGAGTTAATCCCCAGTTTACGAAACAACTCTTGGTCTTTGTTGGCGGCAGGGTTTGGAGTGGTTAATAGACACTCACCATAAAAGATTGAATTAGCACCCGCAAAGAAACACATCGACTGCATTTCTTCCGACATTTCTTCACGACCTGCGCTTAAACGCACATGGGATTGCGGCATCATTATTCGCCCAACGGCAATAGTGCGAATAAATTCAAAAGGATCAAGATCATCCACCTTGTCTAATGGCGTACCTTCGACCTTAACCAACTGGTTAATCGGCACTGACTCAGGGTGTTGAGGTAGATTGGCAAGCTGACGCAACAAACCAATACGATCTCCCTCACCTTCTCCCATACCCACAATACCGCCAGAACACACTTTCATGCCTGAATCACGAACGTTTTGTAATGTCTCTAAACGATCTGAATACGTCCGTGTGGTGATAATTTCGCCATAATATTCTGGAGAAGTATCGAGATTATGATTGTAATAATCCAACCCTGCATCAGCCAACTGATCAGACTTCTCTTGATCGAGCATACCGAGTGTCATACAGGTTTCCATACCCAGATTTTTAACCCCTTCGACCATCGCAATCACATAAGGCATGTCTTTCGCGCGCGGCGATCGCCAAGCCGCTCCCATGCAAAAACGATCAGAACCCGCCGCTTTGGCGGCTTTGGCCTTTTCAATAACCGCTTCCACTTCCATCAGCTTTTCTTTTTCAAGCTTGGTATCGTAGCGAGCGCTTTGCGGGCAATAAGCACAGTCTTCAGGGCAAGCACCGGTTTTAATGGATAATAACGTACTGACCTGAACCTGATTAGGATCAAAATACTGGCGATGAACAGTCTGAGCCTTGAACAAAAGATCATTCATCGGTAATGCAAATAATTCAGCAACCTCGTGCTGCTGCCAATCATGGCGTAATTTACCTAGTATTTCGTTCATTTGGCTCATACCTTTTATCTGAAGCAGCTGTTAGAATTCTTATCAATTGCAATACTGAACGCATAATAGCTAGACACATGGATTGGTCAACTTGGATGGATAAAAAGGTATACTCACGGTTAAAATTTGCACTACCTGCATTTTTTAAAAAAACCTGCGATCTATGTTTAGAAATAAATCACGCAGCAGGTTTTATATGTTCACGCTGCGAAGATTCGTTGCCGCACGCAAAACACCGCTGTCAAATATGCGCTATCTCACTGCCGAACCAAGGCTATTGCGGGCAATGCCTGCACAAAAAACCTGCTTTCGATTACAGCCACAGTAGCTTTACTTATGCAGCACCGATTGATGCTTGGTTACAACGTTTAAAAAGTAAACGCCGAACCGAGTGGGCACACAAGCTTGCTAGTCTCATGATATTGAAACAGCCTAATACTTTAGCCAACGTCGATGCTTTCACCTTTGTACCATCAACTCGCTGGAGCTTGATGAAGCGAGGGTTCAATCCTGCAGAATTAATCGCCAGGGAACTGGGTCGCGCACTGCACAAACCCGTCATCGCTCAACTTGCAACCCGCAGCCATAGCCGAGAACAAAAAGAGTTAACCCGCCACCAGCGCATCAATAATGTGGGTCTACATTTTCATGCGACACGTAAAACTTTAAACGGTGAACACATAATGTTAATTGACGATGTTATGACAACAGGCAGCACCGCCCACTCAATGGCGCTGATTATTAAAGATGCCGGTGCAAGCCAAGTCGGAGTATGGTGCTTGGCACGCACACCTAAACATTAATAACTTTCTAATGAAGGCCTATTTACTGCGATTCATACCCAGCTCAGTTATACTGCCACGAATTAATTTCGTCTCCTCGACTAAGCAGCGGCTAATATGACCAGTATAGAAATACCTTCTTTACACCCCTATCAAAGCCTCAGCCCAGATGCCGTAATAGACGCCGTTGAAAGCGTTGGTTTATTAACCGACATGCGTCAATACCCGCTCAATAGTTATGAGAACCGCGTCTATCAAGTCGGCATAGAAGAAGAATCGCCTATTATTGTGAAGTTCTACCGCCCTAACCGCTGGTCACAAGCCGCAATTTTAGAAGAGCATCGATTTCTTGCGGAGTTGGCAGAAGAAGATTTACCGGTGGTGGCGCCATTGGCATTCAACGGCAAAACCCTGTTTGAACACAAAGAGTTCTATTTTTCAATTTCACCTCGTAAAAGTGGACACTCACCTGAAATTGCAAATTGTGATCAGCTTGAATATCTAGGTCGCTGGTTAGCACGCATGCATCAGGTGGGTAGAGATTACAATTTTCAGCACCGACCGATTTGGAATGGACACGCTGAATTAGGCAAAAATCAGAATAAAACGATTATCGAACAAAGCTGCGAGACCGTTTTAAACTCAGGTTTATTGAATGACGACTTTCGCCCCGCGTATGAATCTTTATGCCGCGACCTTAATGAATTAGTAAAACAGCAATATCAGCCCAAAATGAGTGATACTCTGCGTATTCATGGTGACTGCCATGTCGGAAATTTATTATGGCGCGATGAACAACTCTATGTGGTCGATTTTGATGACTGCGTTCAAGGCCCTGCTATGCAGGATATCTGGATGCTATTGAGTGGTGAGCGCGAAGAACAATTACAGCAACTCGAAGCCATTCGTAAGGGATATGAAGTGTTTCAGCCATTCCCTTATCATCAGTTGAAATGGATCGAATGCTTGCGTACGATTCGTCTAATTAAACATACGGCTTGGGTAGTAGAGCGCTGGTCGGATCCTGCATTCCCTATCGCCTTCCCCTGGTTCACAGGTGTGCGTTATTGGTCAGAGCATGTTCTATCTTTACGTGAACAGTTGGGCGCTCTCCAAGAAGAACCGCTTTATATTCCCAATTAATACAACCCGCTTAATTAAGCGGACTGCAGAAATAAACCATTAACAATAACGATAACGATCAAAAATTCAAATTTAAAAAAGGAACACTCATGAAAAAAATACTCATCACTAGTTTGCTAACATTTGTTGCACACCAAGCATTGGCAGATGGCCATGCAACAGATGCAGCACATGCACCCACTGGCCTCTATGTCGGTGGCGGCATTAGTTACAACGATTTAGATTTTGGTTCCGTTATTAAAGGTGCCGATAATGAAACTGCAATGGGCCTACAGCTTTTTGCAGGTGTTCCTGTTGAGAATGCCATTGAAAATATTGAAACATTTGCTGAAGTAGGATTTTTTCGTACCAACAATTTTAATTTTTCAGGCACTAAAGAACGAGTAACCGGTATTTCAGGTTCTATTGTTCTACAGAGAAACTTAAACGAGATTGATCCTAATCTTTATGGGCTGGGTCGTGTTGGCTTAGAAATAGGTGATGACGATGGTATTCTTATGGGCATTGGTGCCGGTTACCGCGTTACTCCAAAAGTAGACGTGCGCTTAGAGTTCGTTAATAAAGATTTAATATCTTCTTATCAAGCTAACGCACTTGTTCGTTTCTAATTAGATAATTAGTTTTTACGTAAATTAAGCAGCTGCTTATTTAATCAAGTAGCTGCTTTATTTTATCAATCGTCATATCCGCTTGGCACTCATTACGTGCATCGGTAATTGAAATACCATGATTATAACCATACGTTACCGCAACCGTTTTCACGCCTGCCGCGCTTGCCGATTTAATATCTGAAATAGAATCCCCGACCATAATTGCCTGCTGAGCACTGACCGACAAATTCTTGAGAGCGGTTAATACAGGCAGTGGATGAGGTTTTTTAAATTCTAAATCATCGCCACATAATACCTCTGAAAAATAATGATCAATACCCAAGGCTTTTAATAAGGGTACCGTGAATCGCCTTGGCTTATTGGTAATCAAACCCAGCTTTATATCCACAGACACAAGTGCTGACAACACCGATAACACCCCGTCGTATAAACCTGTTCCTGTGGTTAAACGCTGAGCATAAGCACATTCAAAAACAGAGTAAGCTGAAGCATATTCTTCATCCTCACGTGCGTTAAGATAGCGAGCATGATGAATCTCATCGCCATCATCACGATCGGCTAATGCGCGCTTAACCAAAGCCGCTGCACCATTACCTACCCAACGATTTACCTTTACTTCTCCCGCCGGCGCTTTACCAACGCTTTCTAACATCACATCAATCGCAGCCGCAAGATCGGGGACGCTATCAATCAGCGTCCCATCAAGATCGAATAAAACCGCACAGATAGGCTGAGGATTTAATTCAGACACCTGCTTAGAAAAAATAGATAACGTGCTCATCTTGAATAACTCTACAAGTAAGCCTTATTTAGCTAATGCCAACTCAGCACGCATCTCATCAATAACCGCTTTGTAATCAGGCTGACTAAAAATAGCAGAACCCGCAACAAACGTATCGGCGCCCGCTTCAGCACACGCACGAATATTATCGACTTTAACGCCGCCATCTACCTCCAAACGAATATCATAACCAGAGTCATCAATCATTTTTCTAGCTTCTTTTAATTTTTCAAGCGTATGAGGAATAAACGACTGGCCACCAAAACCCGGGTTAACCGACATCAGCAAGACCATATCCAGCTTATCCATCACATGCGCCATGTGGTGCAAAGGCGTTGCTGGATTAAATACCAAGCCTGCTTTAAGGCCCGCATTTTTAATCAACTGCAAACTGCGATCAATGTGATCAGACGCTTCAGGGTGAAAAGTAATGTAGCTTGCACCTGCTTTAATAAATTCGCTGATCATATGATCAACTGGCTTCACCATTAAATGCACATCGATATCCGCTGTCACACCATGCTTACGCAGCGCAGAGCAGACCATTGGACCAATCGTCAGATTAGGAACATAGTGATTATCCATCACATCAAAATGAACAATGTCAGCACCCGCGGCTAATACATTATCAACTTCTTCCCCTAAACGAGCGAAATCAGCGGCTAGTATAGAAGGAGCAATTTTGTAATCAGGCATAGAAATCTCAAGGTTGAATATCTGTAATAGACGTATTTTAGATGGAAAGTCACATAAAAGTAAGGAACATCTTTTGCTTCTTAACTAGGCTATTAGGTAACTGTTCAATAATTATCAGCCCATTGTAAATTTAAAAGGCACTAAAAGATAAAAATGCTCCCGTTATATTTCCATTATTTGGCTATAAAAATATCCCCACTACTGATTTGCCTTGCTCTTCTTTTGGGTATGCCTAACCTATTACTGGCCGCGGACGAAAGCCGAGAGGCAGACAGTTTAGAGGCCCCTTTACATTACCTGCCGGACATTTCCAAAAAACGGGCCCAATCTCTGATTCACTACATGGAACTCATGGAACGCGAAGATGAAGTCGTATCTTTGCCTGGCACCAATCAAGATTATTACGGATTATTTTTAGAAGAGTCTACTGGCAGCCCTCAGGGAGGTGTCTTAATTCTGCCTGACAACCAACAGCATGGTCACTGGCCGGACCTAATCGCACCACTTCGGGAATATCTTCCTCAGCACGGGTGGGCAACACTCACCATTGAATTACCTGACGCACCTGAACGCCAGCGACTAGCACGGCCAAAACCAACGAATCAACCGTTATCATCGAACAGTGAAGATGAGAATGAGGCTATCGCGAGCATAACTCCCATCACTACAAATCAAGAAGGCGAACCTCTACTCACGACGGAAGCCATTGATAATGCAGACCCTGATGCACTCGATCGGCCATCCGAAGAAGCAGTCACTGTTGACACGGTAAAGCAGTATAAAAAACAAAATCAGCAACGCATCTCCGCTGCTATGGAATATTTACGCAGCAAAGGCCAACTCAATCTTGTGATCATCGGCTATGGTATTGGCGCGGCGTGGGCCATCGACTACCTCGTTCAACAAAATGAAAAGGGACTCACGCTCGTTACTATTGATGCCATGCCTAGCCAATATAACGATACTCAAATGCACCAACAACTATCCGAATTTCAAAACCCTTTTTTAGACCTTATTCAGCCAAATAAACCTTATGTACTTAGAAAAGGCAAAGCTCGACGCGCGATAATGCAACGCAATAAAAACGAGCGATACCAACAGATCATAACGTCCAATGTGGCCGGTTATCGTAATAATGAAAATCCAACCACCCGTCGAATTCGAGGGTGGTTAAAAACCAATTCGGGCGGCACGCTTGTGAAAATAAAGCCTTAGTGACTTCGGTATTAAAAACATTAAAAGATAAAGCCCTTGAAATGCACAGCGGCATTATTTAAGAGCTCGATATTGATTAACTAAAACGGCCTCTTAATTAATTGATAAGGATCTCCAATGCCTAATGTTGCCGCTAATTCAGCTTCTGATAACCAGGCATCATCATTTAAACCCAGACGACGCGCTAACGTTAACGCACCATGAGCCCAGGTACATTTATTAGCGAATAACATCCCCTCAGTATTTAGCGTTCCTCCCTGATTAATATAGCCCAACGCCGTGGTTCTGGCAGGGCCTAAATCCAATGGGCGACAGCACGCTAAAATAGCCTCAGGATGTCCATGAAAAAAGAATAATCGCTGCTTAACTTTATCAGGAAAAAGGGCTTGCTGGAGTTGTGTATTAGACTGATGATGTTGCTCCCAGTCATCTCTAGCAAAACGAAAGCGTCCAGGCTCCAGCATATACATTAAGCTGTGAGCTTGATTGTTTTGTATTAGACGATCGCTAAGCAATAGCGCTTGTTGCAACTGGTAGCTGCCGATTGCAATTATTTGCACTTCAGCCTGGCAATGCCCGCGCAAACAAATAGCGCCTTGCTCAACCAAGCTCTGAGCTTGCTCTGGCGTTAACATAACCG
>JBNMPQ010000041.1:0-13694 GCA_051276935.1 Oleispira sp.
CTCTTCTTTCTGTCCATTTGTTACTTCAGATTCAAGACCCAAAGGTTGATACACAGCAATTGGCTCATCTTTGCCTTTCACTTGAATACGATCAACAAATCCAAAAATAATATCAGGGCATAGTTCTACAGTACGCTCGCCAACTAAAATTTCTGCACCATAAAATTTAGTAATACTTTCGAGTCTTGAGCCTAAATTTACCGAATCGCCTAATACCGTATAAGCTCGACGGTAAGATGATCCCATATCTCCTACATTCATAATACCGCTGTTTAAGCCAACACCAATTTTAATCTCTGGTAATCCCCTAGCCATAAAATCAGCACTAATTTCCTTAGTCATTCTCTGCATTTCTAATGCCGCTAAAATACCATTTTGAGCATGATGTTCATCTTCAATAGGCGCCCCCCAAAAAGCCATTACCATATCGCCTACGTATTTATCGATCGTGCCTTCGTTATCAAAAATAATTTTAGTAATGGGCGTAAAATATTGATTAAGCATGGCCTTTAAATCAGCTGCAGATAAGTGCTCAGATATCGTAGTGAAGCTTCGAATGTCAGCAAATAAAACCGTTAATTCCTTACTGTCGCCAGTAAATTGATAAGCATCAGGATCAGATAGCATGCGTTCAATATGCGCCTGTGGAACATATTGATTAAACATACCTTTTAATAATCGCCGACTAGCATTTTCACGAAAATAACCATAAGCCAAGTTTAATAACGTCAGCGCTAGCGTTAATAGCACCATACTTGCGACGGGTAAATCCAAACGGTAAACATGCCACAAATAAAAGTTTCCAGAAATAATAGTTGTCAGTGTTAATACACTTAACGCTACGGAAGATACAGGTCCTAGTTTAGGTAGCCACAGTGATAATAAAGCTCCTAAAAAAACCAGAATAGAGAGTGTTAACCCAGCTTCCCACTCTGGACGGTAAGGGAATTCTCCTGATAATAATGACTGAATAATATTAGCATGTACCTCAACACCTGGGTATTGAGTGCCTACCGGAGTCGCACGTAAGTCTGCTAGACCTATCGCTGAAGTACCGACTAACACAATCGCACCCGATAACGCTGCTGAGTCGATTTTCTTTTGTAAAACGTCCGTCACAGAAAGATAAGGAAAGCTTTTTTGTTTACCCCTAAAGGGAATAATAACTTGGCCGTTAACATCTGTTCGAGCCTTTTGACCGCCTGCAATAATAGACGTCATCACATCAACGCTGCCCAACGGCAAAGTCTCGAGTTCTATGTTGTTAACAAATAAATAACTCATTACAGTCGCCAAAGACAATGATGGATATAACGCATCACCATGACGAATAACTAAAGGGGAACGGCGAATAACACCATCAACATCCGCAAACGTAGAAACAAACCCGGCACCTGCCGCTGCTTGTTGTAAAAGTGCTAAATTAGCGGCATAACCAGGCTTGCTAATAGACACCAAACGGTTCTTTTGTTCTTTGGTTAATGTATAGCTAGGCGGGGGTAACTGCCCAACCTGAATATTGATTTGGTCTTGAAAAAAATAGCCCAACACAACATCCATGTCGTTGATGTGACGAGAAAAATTTTTATCACCATCCGCTATTTCGAGCCAATACTTTGGAATTTCCCAATCAATTTTATTATCACTTAGATGTTGATTGACTTCACTGACAGGGTTACGTTCTGGTTCAGAGAACACGACATCAAAAGCCACAACAACAGCTCCATACTCGGTGAGAATAGTCACTAAATCAGCTAATTTATGTCGACTCCAAGGCCAGCGACCCTCGCGTGCTAAAGACTTCTCATCAATATCTAAAATAACAATTTTATGTTCTGCAGTCTTTGTAGTTTCAGTCTCTTCATCTGAATTTTCAGAGGCTAATACCTCTTGATCAGCCAAAGAAAGTGAGGCATTAAAACGTGTGTCATAAAAAAGGAAATCGAGTCTATTTAACCAATGATTATCATTTGAATTAATGCTCAACCCTAACATTATTAAATAAGCTGATAACAGAATACCCATGTAAACGGATACTCTTTGCTGTGGAATTCGAAACCATTCCATGGTGATGCTCCATTTGACTACTTTGCGACCGAGTTTGAAAATATAGATGACATAAACTAGGTTAAGAGTAGCAGTTTATCAGCTTGCAGCCATAGAGACGATGCTTGGGAATAATTGAAAAAGCCTAGATGAAACCTAGGCTTTTAAGGAGGCAAAACATATGATTATTTATATTAAATTAAGACAACTTTGACAAGCGGTAGCGGAGTTGGCGAGGGGTTAGTCCGAGTATCTTAGCCGCCATGGTTTTATTGCCGCCGCACTTCTCAACCGTCTGTTGAATTTCACCTAATTCACTTTCATCCACACGCTGATAAGGTCGCGAATATAAAGTTTGGAAATTTGGAACAACTTGAGTCGCCATTGTATGTGCTAATTGTGAGCACACAAACCACAGCTCTTGTAAGGGCAAACTACCGGCGATGATATTACGCAAATCCAAAACTAAAACCGCAAGCGTGGTTTGTCGAAGGCGTAAAGGTACTAACAGGCAATGATCACGGTGGCTAAAATCGATTGGGGATAAGGCTTCACGATTAAACGCTTCTGGTCGTTCAGATCCTTCACGAAGAACCAATACAGAGCCCGATTCAAATGCACGACAAAGAGAGTGCTGTACCGTGAAGCTGTAAACACCATTTTCGATTTGGCGAGAGCAATGTTTAGCTTGAAATCTATTTGAAGCATCTGGTATAGCAATACTGATGTTATCAATAGTTGTCATACTCACCATTAATTTTAATAACTTCTGAATCGTACGATCATCATTCTGGCGCATTTCCAGTATGGTGCTTAATTGCCCCATCCAGTCAGTTGAAACATCAATTTTATTAACAGCATGTCGGTAGTTTTGAATTTTAGCTACATCATACATAGGCTCACCTCCGGTTAGTGATGAGATTAGTATCGCAACTTTCATACCAATAATTAAATCCCTATAAGATGAGGAAAATTAAGGTATTTATCGTGTAAATTATAAAAATACGCCTCTTTATAAGCCACCCCTTCATGAGCAGGCCCTAGATAGGTGCGATTCTCTAATATTTACACATAACCTACCGGCAATACCGGCGCACTAAGCAACCTCAGGATCACTATCCGGTAAGTATTCTTTTTTAAGCCATTTTGAAAAAATGCGACAAGCATCATGACTCGTAAAAATCCCAGCCAAGCGTCCTTCTCTCAAAACAACAGCGGCATCCCAAGCGTCTGCTGCCATCTGGTCAAGTACTTCGTCTAGGCGAACATGCAGATCAACCACATAAATACGGCGTCGGCAGATATCCCCGACGGTTAACTCTGTGAATTCTGTTGTTGGGTGACCAGGCATCTGTGCCAGTTTAATATCCGCGGTGGATAACAAGCCAACCACTTCATGCTCGAACACAACAGGAAGGTGATTAAAAGCGTTGTCTGTCATCAGCTGGATAGCATTGTTAATTGACGTAGACTCTTTAACAGGCTGAGGAAATGGTGTCATTACCTCAGTTAATGTCGGCATGTGGCGCATAGCGGCGTACTCCTTATACTCCGATTCGACCCAGAGTATCCATAATCTGACGAAGAACTCCTGCAAGCGTTGGGTAAGCCTGTTCAAATTCAACCGCTTGCTGCTCAATACGATCGGATAAGTCCTGCGGTATATCATCCGTGTTATCTGGACCTGATGCGACTTTAATATCGGTAAGAACTTGCTGGAGTAAAGCTTGGCTCTCGCCATCGATACTGTCCTGCTGCTTCAACTGCTCATGCACTTGATTTAATAATTGGTGTAGCTTTTCATCAGACATAAATATCTCCCTTTTTTACAGTATAGAGCTCTGAAGATAAAAAGCCTTAACTCAAATCAATTTTGATCAATTAAAAGCCACAATAGGCAGCCTTTAAAATAAACATGGCTGCTATTGCGTAGAACACAAGAAAAGCATTTATTTAAAAAGGTTCTCGCACCGCCTTCAGAGTGCATTCGTTGGTTAAATATCTACATGATCAAAATTGGCTTGGCCCTGATTATTGAAATACGGGACTCCAAATAAATATAGGTGCATAGACTGGGCAGCGAGGTCCGTATCAAAATGTATACTCACTTTGCCACCTATAAAAGGAGATAGTGCTGCTAATATCCGCAGAGCAAGATCTTTATCAGCGGCTGCACAGATCATCAGAACCCCTTCATCGGGTCTAGTGAAAGATAGATTAGCCTCTTGAATGACTCCCCCAAGAGAATATCGCGCCAGTGCATGACCCATACGCTGCACCAACTTATTCCTCTCTGTAGACCCAGGCTCTGCCCATACTTTCAACTGCGTTCGTAACTGTTTGAAATCAGCCGCATATTCACCGAGAGACTGAAGTACCTGTTGTCGTGGCATGCTCAAAGAAGAGTTCCATTGAATTTTCCAATCTAATGCCTGAGTTGTTGCCGCAAACGGCAATTCAACCAGCATGCCTACAGGTGTGCTCTCAATCACTGTCGGTTGCAAGTGTTTGATATTGTCACGATCACCAAATAGCGCAATAAGCAGAATGATTACAAATAAAATAGGTACCAGTAACCAAGCCTGTCGTTTGGTTTTGTTGTGTTCTATATAGGCATCATTAACCATAATTTCTCACTTAACTGAGGAATTTATTTTGAGACTGACACTCTGGCAGTTTTTGAAATTTTGCTCTGTACGCTAGAACACCTTGGCAAAGAAATCAGCGTGCTCGCAAGAGTATCGATTGTTTTACTTACTTATTCTTATGAACGTGTTACTACTGTGTGCGCTATAGCACAGAGTGCAGAGTAAAAAACAACGCAAGGAAAGTACAAAGATCTACATTCGCTCACCCTATTAAATACCATCTAATATCAATGTACGATCTTCTACAGAGCACAATATGACCAGTACTAAAGCCGTCACGCCGACTAGGCCACACTTGAATAATCATTTACTAGCAGCGTTGCTAATAGAAGTACAAGATCGTTTGTTTCCTCATGTTGAGCTGGTAAAGTTAGAGCTAGGCCAAGTGATTTACGAGGCCGGTACAACGCTAGACTATGTGTATTTCCCTACCGACTCGATTGTGTCACTGCTGTATGTCATGGAAAGCGGTGCATCGGCGGAAATATCGGTGGTGGGCAATGAAGGACTTGTCGGCATTGCTTTGTTCATGGGAGGTGATAGCACGTCAAGCCGGGCCGTGGTGCAAAGCGCTGGTCACGCTTATAGGCTTAAAAGTGCTGTACTCACAGAAGAGTTCGATCGCCATGGTCACTTGTTGGTGCTATTGCTTCGTTATACTCAATCATTGATCACTCAAATGGCTCAAACTGCGGTATGTAACCGCCACCATTCCATTGACCAGCAGCTGTGCCGCTTACTGTTATTGTCGTTGGATCGTTTACCTGACAATCACGTAATCATGACTCAAGAACTCATCGCGAATATGCTGGGTGTGCGCCGCGAAGGGGTCACCGCAGCGGCTGGAAAATTACAGAAACTGGGTATTATTGATTATCATCGCGGTCATATTACAGTGCTCAATAGACATAAACTGGAGCAGTTAAGCTGTGAGTGTTATGCCGTTGTAAGACGCGAAACGGATCGCCTACTTCCCTATCAGGTCGCAAGCGTCGATTAATTAGTCCTACGAGTCCAATTCAGCCTTGGCATACATTTGATCGAGCACATAACTCAGCACACCACCGGCAAGGTAATATTTTACCTCGACGGCGGTATCCAATCGTGACTGCAATTTTATAGCTCGCGCTTCACCCGAAGGATAATAAATCGTAGCAGCTACTTCTTGCTTTGGCAGTAGTGGTTCATCCAGCCCGACAATATCAAATGTTTCTTCACCAGTCAGTGACAGTGTTTTTCGAGTTTCACCGGGCATAAACTGCAAAGGCAATACACCCATACCCACTAAGTTAGAGCGATGAATACGTTCAAAACTTTCCACAATCACCGCCTTCACCCCTAACAACAAGGTGCCTTTCGCAGCCCAATCTCGACTCGAACCCGTACCGTATTCTTTGCCCGCAACCACCACCGTATCGATATTTTTTGACTGATAGAGCATGGCCGCATCGTAGATAAAGCGAGGCTGATCTTCACCCTGCAGTCGGGTATACCCGCCTTCCAGTTCGGGTGTCATCTCATTGCGAATACGAATATTACCGAAGGTACCTCGCACCATAACCTGATGATTTCCGCGTCTGGACCCATAAGAATTAAAGTCTTTCTCCGCCACTCCTTGAGCACGTAAATACTGTGATGCAGGGCTATCTTCCGGAATAGCACCGGCAGGGGATATATGATCTGTGGTGACCGAGTCACCCAACATAGCCAACATCGGCGCCTTGATAATGTTAGAGGATTTACCCCGATAACGTTCTTCAAAAAATGGGGGCCGCTGAATGTAAGTCGAATCCTCCATAAATTTGTAGGTTTCACCCTTGCCACTATCAATGGCACGCCAACGATCATCGCCATCGAAGACCGCGCTGTATTCCTTGTTAAACATCGTGCTAGTGATGACCTGCACTAGCTCAGCGATTTCAACATTCGTGGGCCATATATCCTTTAGATACACAGGTTGGCCGTTATCATCGTTACCCAATGAATCGCGACTCAAATCTATCCGTGTTGTTCCCGCTAACGCATAAGCAACGACCAAAGGCGGTGAGGCAAGCCAATTATCTTGTACCAGAGGGTGAATGCGCCCTTCAAAGTTACGATTACCGGACAATACTGAACTGACGATCAAGTCATTGGCAGCGATCGTCGCTTCTACCACTTGTGGCAATGGCCCGGAATTACCGATACACGTGGTGCAACCATAACCGACCAGATTAAAGCCAAGTTGATCAAGGGGTTCTTGTAATTCAGCCTGTTGTAAATATTCTGTGACAACCTTTGAGCCGGGCGCCAACGAGGACTTAACCCATGATTTACGCTGCAGACCTTTAGCCAAGGCGTTGCGGGCAACCAGACCGGCCGCGATCATCACGGCAGGATTTGACGTATTCGTACAAGAGGTAATCGCAGCAATCACCACATCGCCATGGTGCATCGCTACCTCACTACCCGCCAAAGGATATTCGGTATTCAACTGCTTAGCCTTACCCGCTAATTCAATGGAGCCTTCAACAGCTGTTTTCAGGCCGGTGACGGGGACACGATCTTGTGGCCGCTTGGGTCCCGCTAAGCTGGGCACAATAGTGGTTAGATCCAAGCGCAAAGTCGCCGAAAAATCAGGTACTAAAAAGTGCTCATCGCGCCACATGCCTTGCGCTTTAGAATAAGCCTCAACCAATTCAATTTGTTCTTCGTCACGACCGCTTAGCCGTAAATAATTAATCGTCTGTTTATCCACAGGAAAGAA
The DNA here is from genome assembly GCA_051276935.1 of Oleispira sp. Taxonomy (GTDB): domain Bacteria; phylum Pseudomonadota; class Gammaproteobacteria; order Pseudomonadales; family Oceanobacteraceae; genus Oleispira. The sequence continues at coordinate 7,441 of JBNMPQ010000041.1, forward strand.
GCCACAGGTCGCCCCATATTCCGGTGCCATATTGGCGATCGTCGCGCGATCGGCAAGGGGTAAATAATCCAGACCCGCACCATAAAACTCGACAAATTTACCGACCACGCCATACTCGCGCAGCATCTCTACCACCGTTAATACCAGATCAGTCGCCGTAATACCCTCAAGCAACTGCCCCGTCAGCTCCACACCGACAACATCAGGAATTAACATCGAGATCGGCTGACCTAATATGGCAGCCTCAGCTTCGATACCCCCTACACCCCAACCTAATACCCCAAGGCCATTAATCATAGTGGTGTGACTATCCGTGCCTACCAGCGTATCGGGATAAGCGAAACGCTCGCCGTCTTTATCTTCGGTCCATACCACCTTGGCCAGATATTCTAGATTCACCTGATGGCAAATACCGGTTCCTGGTGGCACCACACTGAAGTTAGCAAAAGCGCCTTGGCCCCATTTTAAAAACTGATAACGCTCATGATTGCGCTGCATTTCAATCGCAACATTTTCTTCGAAGGCGCTTTCACTGGCAAATTTATCGATACTAATCGAGTGGTCGATGACCAAATCCACTTTTGTTAAAGGATTTATTGTCTGTGGATCAATGCCTCGTGTTACCAAAGCATCGCGCATCGCGGCCAGATCGACTACGGCGGGGACACCGGTAAAATCTTGCATCAATACGCGCGCGGGATGATAAGCAATTTCCTGCTCACTTTCCTTGCCACAGCTAGCCGCTAGGGCTTCAATGTCATCGCGACGGCAACTTAGGCCGTCTTCATTGCGCAGCATATTTTCCAGCAGAATTTTTATGGTCACTGGCAGTTTGGCAATTTTTGTATGCGAGGCCAGCTCCCCTCCATTAAGGGCAAAATAACGAAACGGCTTATCGTTAATGGTCAGAGTGCTAAGAGTATTGAAAGTATTATCGGAGTTTTTCATCGGTTTACCTTGTCAAATAATAAGTTAACTTGTTAGTACATCCGTCAATGTTACTCGCCGACACCATTGAGCAACTGGTATATTTCACTGTCAGTCGTTATTACCAGTGTGGTGGCGGGATCAATTACTTGTTGATACGTTTCCAACGTTTTCACAAACCCGTAAAGCGCCCGAGAATCTTTGGACTTGTTATATGTTGTTGAATAAATATCGGCGGCTTTGGCGTCGGCAATACCTTTGATTATTTGTATCTCTTTATAGGCTTCAGATTCAATTCGCTGTAAATCTTTGTCCTTCTCGCCAAGAATCTTCGCCGCCTCTCCTGCACCTTCAGAGCGGAACCGTTCGGCAATTTTCTGGCGTTCACTGATCATTCTTGCATAGATTTTCTGCCGAACGCTTTCATTATAGTTGATGCGTTTAAAGCGTATATCAAGCAGTTCTATACCAAATCCAGACAACTTAGCGGCCGCGGCAGCGAAGATGTCTTGTTCGACTTGATGCCTACCTAAAGTGATGGGTAACAAGTTGCCCGTATCGGCTTTGGACAATTGTGGGTCTACGTTAGGCTTTCTATTTTGCGTCGTTCTTACGATTTCTATCAACTCATGACTGGCGACGGCATTGCGTGTTTCACTACCCAAAATATCATCCAATCTCGATTGTGCGCTTCTTTCATTGCGCAATCGCAGAAAGTACTGCAGCGGGTCCTTAATTTTCCAGCGCCCAAACGTATCTACGGTAATGTAGAGCTTATCTTTCGTCGGCATATCATTGGCCGAACCATCCCATAACAGAATGCGTTTTTCTATTCGATTGACGGCTTGTATAAATGGAATCTTGAACTTTAGCCCTGCTTCGTTAATGATGCCGCCAACGGGCTTACCAAATTGGGTAACAATGACTTGCTCAGTTTCATCAACTTTATAAAATGATTCATAGCCGACGACTAATAGCGGCAAAAGAATCGCTAACAGAATATATTTAAGACGTTTCATTTGGCGTCTCCCTGAATTTTATTGAGTTGTAATAGCGGCAAGACCGAAGCGGCTTTATTATCTAAAATGACCTTGTTATTTATTCTTGGCAAGACCTCTGCCATGGTCTCAAGATAGATGCGTCGTTTAGTTACAACGCGCGCCTGGGTGTATTCAGACAACAAAGCACTAAATTTGGCGGTATCACCTTCCGCCTGATTAACTCGCAAAATGGCATAGCCCTCTGCGACCTGAATAGACTGCTCCGCCTTTCCCCTCGCTTTAGGCACCGCCTTATTATATTGCCCGCGAGCCACATTGATCATTCGCTCCCTCTCTTGCTTGGCTTCGTTCACTTCATCAAAAGAGGCTTGTACCGGTTTTGGAGGATTAACGTTTTTGAGCTGCACCTGATCGATACGTAATCCCATCCCGTAGAGATTAACGACTTTCTGCATTTTCACTTGGGCACTGGTTTCGATGTCTTGTCTGCCGAAGGTGAGCACTTCATCCACAGTCCTATCACCCACGACCTCTCGCATAACAGATTCTGAAATATCACGAAGGGCATCACCGGGATCGCGAACGTTAAAAAGAAAATCAAAGGCGTCTTCAATGCGAAATTGAATGACCCACTCCACCAATGCCGTATTTAAATCCCCCGTGACGATGGTCGTTTCCAACTTCCACTCACTGGGTGGTGATATTTGCCGCGGGTTTGTTGCACCCGCGGTGCCAAAACCAAACTCTTCTTTTAATTGTCGCTTAATCGGAACCTGAGACACCGTATCAACGCCAAAAGGAATTTTAAAATGTAAACCTGGGTCAACCACGTATTGATAGCTGCCGAAGCGCTGCAAAACACCGACAGATTCAGCGGAGACGGTGTAATAGCTGCTGAACCCAACATAGACAAGCAACGCAATGACAATGCCTAAACTTACTTGACGTGGATGTTTTAATTTTTCCATCAATTCTGACGCTAATTCATTCATGTAACTTCCCTTAAAACGTGAGCCATTAACAGGCAAAAAAAGTGCGCGATGGCTCGTGCGCCAAACTAGCTTACGTCACTAACACCCAGAAACTCATCAACTCATCATACGGCGCGATAGACTTTGTCTCTGTGCGATATCGTACCGACAGATGACACCTGTTCGAATTACGGTTCTCTATGCCCTATTTAAGCTGAACAATGGGCGAGGTATGGCGGAGTACTGAAGGTTTGGTCTGTTCATTCTCGTTCGAAGCAGCACCGTGCACGCGCAAATGCACCTGCGTATTGGCAATCGCAAATGACACCGACGGGGCACGCAGCTAGGAAGGCGTTGTTCGGCCCCATGAATCGATTCTGATTGACCGTATACGCCCTGCATCGTATGGTTTTGTGGGCCGACATTCATGTGTTCGCCCACACGCTGTTTTCAGCCGCAGAAATTGTAGCCCTTAATTCAAGACGGTCCAAATACACCGGTAGCTTTTAAGATTGCATTAGCGAACTCTCGATTCAATATTACTCTGTTCGCTAAAAAGTAATTTATCGATGAATTTTTGTCACGAATACGCAGTTACATCGACCCCGCCAAGCAACCTCTGTCCCAAACTTGGTACTGGCTGGTACGCATACAAATACGGAACCCGCGTCGTGGTGAAATCACAAATAAGCCTTGGCTGCTAAAAGTTTCTGCTTTTCTCGACGACAGACTCTTTGCCCTAGGATTGCCACATATTCTTAAAATAGCAGCAGCCGTAAGCATCGTGGCCGTATTTTTTTACGGTATTTAAAACTTTTCTTTTTAACAGATACAGGAACACAACATGACGTCAAAATTCCCTGATAAAACCTCGAACACTCAAGATATTCAGGCATTTATTGGCCGCGTCAACAATACTCCGCTAATCACTGGCGCAGACAAGGGCAGATTGATATTCGCCATGGATGCCACCGCGAGTCGCGAACACTGCTGGGATATGGCGAGTCATCAGCATGCCGCTATGTTTACAGAAGCAGATAAAATAAGTGCTCTCAGTGTGCAGCTTTGTTACTACCGAGGCTTTGGAGAATTTAAAGCGCTTCCCTGGATGCGCGGTGCTAATGAAATCAAACAAGCCTTACTTTCAGTAAATTGCTTGGGTGGGAAAACTCAGATTGCCAAAGTGTTATCACATGCATTAAGTGAAACGCGTTCAGACAAGGTAAACGCACTGGTATTTATTGGTGATTGTGTCGAAGAAAACCCGGATTCACTGGCAGCTTTAGCAGGCCAATTAGGAATTCTTAAACTGCCTTTATTTATTTTTCAAGAAGGAAACAATCCAGGCGTTGGAACTATTTTCTCACAGTTGGCAACATTGAGTGGAGGCGCACATTGCCAGTTTGATCAAGGCAGTGCCAAACAGTTGGGTCAATTATTAACCGCGGTTGCGGTTTATGCAGCGGGCGGTAAATCTGCTTTGAAAAGTAATTTATTGAGCCAAGATGCGAGCGTGCGACGGTTATTACAGCAATTAAAGTAGACGTCGTTAAATAGGTGTCAATATTTCAATGACTCCTGTGGAAATACCGACACAGTAAAATAAAGAGTGGTAGGCTTTACGACTTAATTCATACTTCAAACGAGTAAATACACTATGTTCAGACTTGCCGTTTTAGTAGCGGTTATCATCATTGGCTATATGGCAGCACGATATATTAGAACCCTGAAACCGGAACAGAGAAAAAAAGTCACTGCGATAGCGGCTGCGGTCGTGTTGATTACTCTACTGCTCTTGCTATTGGTGACAGGAAAGCTTCATTTTTTAGCAGCGCTAGGCACAGGTTTAGTAATATTTGCCAAACGCTTGTTTCCATTGCTACGTTATGTGCCGTTTTTAAAAGGGCTTTACCAAAAGGCCAAAGCGACGCAGAGCTCAGATTCATCGCAGCGCTCTACCGTTGAAACTAGCTTGCTAAAAATGACCCTTGATCACGAGAGTGGCAATTTGGACGGTGAATTACTGGCGACGGATAGCAAAGGCAAATACCTGTCTGAATTCAATCTCTCAGAATTAATCTCTCTTTATGGCCTAGCAGAAAAGCAATATCCGGATTCGATCGAAGTCTTGGCAGCCTATCTTGATCGCCAGCATGGTTCTGATTGGCGCGAAGCTGCTAATGCCGGACGCTATTCTGGAGAGTATTCTGAAGAGAATGGACAAGACTCTCGCCCAAGCGATAGCAGTGAGATGACTGCCAGTGAAGCTTATGCCGTTCTAGGCCTTGATCACAACGCCACAGAGGAGGAAGTCATCGCTGCGCATCGCAAACTCATGCAAAAGCTTCATCCAGATCGAGGTGGCAGCAACTACCTAGCCGCAAAAATAAATCAGGCGAAGGATTTACTGGTAAGCCGCAAGGGCAAGTAGTGAGTTGCAACTCAGTCTTAAACCAGTCATTTAAATTTAAAAACTCTTTGCGACTGGCAATCGTATAATTGAGCGCTTGAGACAATTAGATTTTGGGTGGCATAACCAATTCATTAGGATCGACATGAACATCGAGCACACAGGCATTTGTACTCGAAAATGCTTCTCCTAGTCCATTCTTATTGTGCACTTCTATATACCCATTGTGCACTTTTGTATAATAGTCTGAGCTAGTTTTGGCGGTAACAGGGGATAACATTAGTTGGGTAAAACTGGGATGAGACAGCCACTGAAAGAACAGCGACTTGTTTGTAAAAGGCTCTTTAGAAAAAAGAGCGCTGGCCAACAAAGTTTACAATATGAGATTTATTGATCGATTGGGTGATCTTCAACGCAGGGCTCACCGTATGAAACTGGGCCTTTCTTATTTTTTTTGAAATGGTCGCATGCCAAGTTAGAGTAATAATGGATAGAGAAGAACATCGACTAAACTTTGGGAAAGGTAAAACCTTGCATATTAATTTTGCCTGCGATGAAATAATTAACCAACCCATACAGCAACTCCAAAGTACGTTAGAACTTCCTCTCCCCTTGACATACTCTCTGATGTGAATAAATCTTCAACATTAACTGGCTTGTATTGGTAAAGTAACGTACTGGCTTTAATACCCCGAAAAATACGATAACGGTGAGTATTGATTATGTTTAAAAAAAATCTTTGTGTGTACGCGTTACTTTTTATCTGCATCGGGTCGTCAGCCGATAGTCTAAGCGATTCGCCCTATTACCAGCAGGAAGCAGCAGGTCGTGACGGTATTGGTAAATATTATATGGGAAGAGAAATATCTTATGTTATGGGCCATTTGGGCTCAAGTTGGTTAGAGCGAACTACTCGGGAGCAGGAAGAACGGACAGATCTGTTAT